>JAUZQA010000319.1 GCA_030705665.1 Bacillota bacterium | reverse complement strand
GGATGAATCGACAAAGTTAGTCCATGAAATAGTTGAGAGAAACACCTTAAAAGACACCTTTGATTGGTCGTCATTAAAACAAGACATCCGTGATGATTTAAACCGCTATTTATACGAAAAAACCAAAAGACGCCCGATGATATTACCGATCATCATGGAAGTATAAAAAAAGAGCATTGGTTCTCCAATGCTTTTTTCTTTTGCCTTTGGGATGAAATGATTGAATCTGTCAATACTAATGAATATCATGCCTGAAGGGAGAACAAAGGATGGATAAGGATTTAAGACAATATAATATGGAAAACGAAGAACAGGAGCCGCAAAAAGATGAAAAACCTGCGGCGTCATCATTAGTCGAAAAAATTCAGCAGTTGGGGCAGACAAACGTTCCACAGCTTTCAGCAGATTCTAAAATCCATTGTTTAACAATAGTTGGGCAAATCGAAGGACATATGGCCCTTCCTCCCCAAAATAAAACAACAAAATATGAGCATCTGATCCCGCAATTGGTTGCCATAGAACAAAATTCTAAAATTGAAGGAGTCCTGGTCATACTCAACACGGTTGGAGGAGATGTCGAGGCGGGGCTGGCTATTTCTGAAATGCTGGGTACTCTATCAAAACCTACTGTATCCATCGTACTCGGAGGAGGACACTCGATAGGAGTGCCAATTGCTGTTTCTTGCGATTATTCATTCATTGCCGAAACAGCTACGATGACGATCCATCCAATTCGCTTAACAGGCCTAGTCATTGGTGTCCCACAAACGTTTGAATACCTTGACAAAATGCAGGAGCGGGTCACCAATTTTGTTACAAAGCATTCCCATATCACAGAGGAAAAATTTAAAGATCTAATGTTTGCAAAAGGGAATCTAACAAGGGATATAGGAACAAATGTAATCGGGGTAGAAGCAGTGGAAATGGGGCTGATTGATGAAGTTGGCGGTCTGGGGAAAGCCATGAAAAAGCTGAACGAGCTCATTGACTTACAGAAAGCAAACAGCAGTGAGGGGCTGGTCCAATGATTCTATACACTACAGTTCCCTTAGAACTTATTTTTCCATATGAAACCGATACCTTTGAAAAGCAAAAAACAATCAATCTGAACGGTATCCCGGTAATAGTAGAATACACGGACCCGCAAACGATTCAGATTGTAAGAGTACTAAGCAGCGACCCGCAGCACTTTTTGGATGACCGTTATTCACCTGGAACAAAAATTTCTTTGTTTAATCCGACAGCTTTGTCCTCCTCCTAATTGGCTTATGGTATAATATGCTATATAAAGAAAAAGTTAAGAGCAGCCAAAGCAGGCTGCTTTTTCTTCCTTATCAATATCAATGAATATACAGGTGATTAAATGGCAAAAAAAAAGCGGCGACAGCCAACAAGGAAAAGAGACAATAGTTTAAAAAGTACGCTCCAATATGAGGTCACAGCTTTAGTCTTGCTATCATTGTCCATGCTTTCCATGGCGAATTTAGGTAAGCTTGGATATTGGACAGATTTATTTTTTAAATTTTTCTTTGGACAGTGGTATATGATCGGACTTGTTGGCCTCGCCATATTTAGTATTTATTTAATGTGGAAAAGATCGATTCCATATTTTTTTCATACCAAATTAGTCGGGGTTTATTGTTTGGTCTGTTCACTCTTGTTATATGATCATATTTATTTATTTCAATTGCGGATAAAACAGGACTACTTTAGCTCAAAAAGTGTGATTATCGAGACCTTTAATATTTATAAGGATGCAATATTACATACAACCTCAACAGTAGATTTGGGCGGAGGGATGGTTGGAGCAGTTTTATATGCTGTTTTTTATTTTTTATTTTCTGAAACTGGATCTAAAATTATTGCGTTTGTATTTATTATCATCGGATTTATCCTTATTACAGGTAAATCATTTGGAGACTTTGTCGGAAAAGCTGTGGTTGGATTTTTGGATTTTTCAAAAAATCAATGGGATGCCTTTAAAGCAGATGTCGTTGAATGGAAACAAAAACAGCAGGAAAGACAAGAACAAAGAAGAACACAGCAGCAGCAGGAGCGTCAAACTAGACGAAGCAGAAGCCGAGCTTCAGAACAACTTTCTCAAGACCAGCATGAGCCGGATGAAGTGATCATCACCGAACCAATTATTTCAAGCTTTGCGGATAGAGCTTATCAGGACGAACCTATCCATGAAGGTCAGAGGGAGTCACAGGAGGCATCAAGTGAAGCAGAACAACATCATGAGGATGAGGAAGATTTAAACACACAAATGACCTTTACAGAGGTTGAAAATGATGCCTATGAATTACCGCCATTGCGCTTGTTAAAGCAACCAAAGAAAACAGACCAGAGTGGTGAATATGAATTAATTCATGCAAATGCCGCAAAACTGGAACGTACTTTCCAGAGCTTTGGTGTAAAAGCCAGGGTTACTCAGGTGCACCTAGGCCCTGCTGTCACGAAATATGAAGTCCACCCGGATGTTGGGGTTAAAGTAAGTAAGATTGTCAGTTTGAGTGATGATTTAGCATTGGCCCTGGCTGCAAAAGATATTCGCATGGAAGCTCCAATCCCCGGAAAATCGGCGATTGGAATTGAAGTACCGAACTCTGAAGTGGCAATGGTTTCGCTTCGGGAGGTACTTGAAGCAACACAAAACGAGAAGCCGGATTCCAAGCTGTTGATCGGCTTAGGAAGGGATATTACTGGAGAAGCAGTACTGGCTGAATTAAATAAGATGCCGCATTTACTTGTTGCCGGAGCCACCGGGAGCGGTAAAAGTGTTTGTATCAATGGAATTATCACAAGTATCTTAATGAGGGCCAAACCACATGAAGTCAAATTAATGATGATAGATCCAAAAATGGTTGAGCTGAATGGGTATAATGGAATTCCACATCTCTTGGCACCGGTCGTAACCAATCCCAAAAAAGCATCCCAGGCCCTGCAAAAAGTGGTAAGCGAAATGGAACGCCGCTATGAATTATTTTCGCACACAGGAACAAGAAATATTGAGGGATATAATGAACATGTAAAACGACATAATTTAGAGGAAAATGATAAGCAGCCATATTTGCCGTTTATTGTGGTCATTGTGGATGAGCTGGCGGATTTGATGATGGTAGCATCTTCAGATGTTGAGGATTCGATCACACGACTGGCACAAATGGCGCGGGCTGCAGGAATTCATTTGATTATTGCTACACAGCGTCCGTCTGTGGATGTCATCACAGGGGTTATTAAAGCAAATATTCCTTCAAGGATTGCTTTTGCGGTCTCAAGTTCCACTGATTCAAGAACGATTCTTGACATGGGCGGTGCCGAAAAGCTGTTAGGAAGAGGGGACATGCTCTTCCTTCCTGTGGGAGCATCGAAGCCAATAAGGGTGCAGGGAGCCTTTTTATCAGACGAAGAGGTTGAGGACACGGTTACTTTTGTTATTGGCCAGCAAAAAGCCCAGTACCAAGAGAATATGATTCCTGACGATGTTCAGGAAGTAAAAGGGGCAGTGGATGACGACCTGTATCAGGATGCAGTTGATTTAATTGTTGATATGCAAACAGCTTCTGTATCGATGCTCCAGCGTCGCTTTAGGATTGGTTATACAAGAGCAGCCCGTCTAATCGATGAAATGGAGGCTCGTGGCATTGTCGGACCTTACGAGGGCAGTAAGCCTCGCGCAGTCCTTGTGACAAAACCAAAAGATGACGTAAGTTCGCTGTAAGAAAAATGGAAACACACCAAACAATTAATGTTTGGTGTGTATTAAGTTCATAATTGGAAGCGTTTACAGTCAACAAATAGACATTTTCCGACAATATGATTGATGTCTATTTATTTATCGAATGAAAAATGTTATAGTATTTTGGATTAGTAGGAATGATCATACATCTGAGGTCTGATGTTTAAGGAAATAATGCTGGAGGAAACCTATATGTCGATACGATCAGATAATAGGCATTTGTATTTACAAGTAATTGACCGCTTAAAACAAGATATTGAAGAGGGAATCTATCAAGAAAAAGAAAAGCTGCCATCTGAATTTGACCTTTCCAAAAAGCTTGGAGTAAGCAGAGCAACACTCAGGGAGGCGTTACGGATTCTTGAAGAAGAAAATGTCATTATCCGCCGCCATGGTGTTGGAACATTTGTAAATTCAAAGCCATTATTTACATCTGGGATTGAACAACTTAACAGTGTGACGAAAATGATTGAACAGGCTGGGATGAAACCAGGAACGATTTTTCTTAGCTCATCGACAAATACTCCAACCGAAGAGGATATTCGTCGCTTTTCATGTACACCAGAAGAAGATATTGTCATGGTCGAAAGGGTTAGAACGGCTAATGGTGAACCTGTCGTATATTGCATTGATAAAGTGCCAGAAAAAATTTTGCCTGAAATTTTTCCTCATCGGGAAGAATCACTATTAACGATCTTAGAAAAGGAAGCAAACCGAAAAATTACATACGCTGTCGCGCAAATTGAACCAATTGGCTATCATGACAAAATCTCTCCCATTTTGGAATGCGAACCCGAGACATCTCTCTTGGTCTTGAAACAAATGCATTATGATGAAACAGATGAACCTATCCTATACTCGGTAAACTATTTTAAGGCGGACAAATTTAGCTTTCGTGTGTTAAGAAAAAGAATATAAATGTTCTTTTTATTGCATAATGAAAACAAACGTCTTGCTTTTTCAGAAGTTCCTGCTTAATCAAACTAAATAAATATAGGGGGTACAAACATTGAAAAAGCGTAAATTTGGCGTTGCTTTATCACTAATTCTTGCTGCTGGAACACTTTTAGGTGCCTGTGGAAAAACGAGTGACAATAATGCAGGTGGCGGGAAAGATAAAGCTAAAGCATTTTCCGTTGGAATGGTAACAGATGTTGGCGGTATTGATGACAAATCTTTTAACCAGTCAGCATGGAAGGGTCTTCAAGACTTTGGTAAAAAATTTGATATGAAAAAAGGCGTAGGCGGATTTGATTACCTTGCATCAAAATCAGATGCGGATTACGCAACAAATTTAAATACACTTACACATCAAGGTTTCAACCTAATTTATGGAATTGGTTTTATGATGCAAAACGATGTTGATAAAATTGCAAAACAACAGCCAAAAACGAATTATGCCATCGTTGATGCAGAAGTAAAAGAAAAGAACGTGGCAAGTATTCTTTTTAAAGAAAACGAAG
>JAUZQA010000318.1 GCA_030705665.1 Bacillota bacterium | reverse complement strand
GGCTTTGGCAACCATTACCGGGCAGCAATTACTGAATAAACCGGACAGTTCCAGCGTTCAAAACCTGTTTATGCAGTTACCGATTCTCTTAAACAAGCAGGTTGAGAATGTAAAAGTTTATGTGAATTCGCAGAAAAAAGGCGAAAAGCTTGATTGGGAAAACTGCAATTTAACCTTTTTGCTAGAAACGAAAAAGCTTGGAGTAGTCGGAATTTCCATTTCTGCTGTCAATCGGAATTTATCGATTACCTTTAAAAATAATCAGGATGACCTTAAGGCGAAGATTCACCCTTTAACCGAGGTCACGAAAGAGCATTTGCAGAAAATTGGCTATCAGGTAGGAGCGATTCAATTCAAGCCATTATCTGAAAAACAAGCAACTGAGGAAATGGCTGTACCAATGAGGGCCGCTTTTACGGAGAAAGGATATGATTTCACCATATGACCAACTATTTTTTCAATGCGAAAAAGCGGAAAGAAATTAACGGGCCGTCAGCGGCAGTGATTAAATATGACCAAGAAACCGGAAAAGTGCCAACTGTTGTTGCCCATGGCACCGGCTTTGTAGCCCAGAAAATAATAGAGGCGGCCAAGCAAAATCATATTCATCTTCAGGAGGATTCGACCCTGATAGAAAACCTGCTGCAAATTGATTTAGGCGACTCTGTTCCGCCGCAATTGTATGAGGTGATTGCGGAAATCTTTGTTTTGCTTGAAAAAATTGAGGCAGACTATTAATTTTTTCCATACAGCTGCCGATAAAAGGAGTAGTGAAATGAACGGAGGCGTAATGATGGATCTCCTATCGGAAGATATGTTATATCAAAAAAGTTCTCAAGAGCTGACGGCCCTATTATATGAAGGACTCATCATGAACTTGGAAGAAGTAATTGAATACATTCATGCAAAAAACTATTTGGATGCAAACAAGAAAATTCAAAAGGCTAACGATATTTTGGAGCGCTTAGGTGTCGGGCTGAAGTACGATGCAGGCCCGATCGCTGAGCAATTGGATACTTTGTATAACTATATGGCGAATCTGCTGATCGAGGCGAACCTACGAAAAGATATAAGCATCATTCAAACTGTGCTTAAGCTGATTCAACCGATTGCCGAGGCATGGAATGAAATTTTAAAAAAACAAGTACATACGCAGTCTAATGTGACGAAAAAAGTATTAGCCTATGAAAATAATATCATGAGGAAAAATTTTTAAATAAGGGGTTTTATTGATGCGGATTAATCATAATATTTCAGCCTTAAATGCTTATCGAAATCTGGAAATTAACAATGAAAATACATCCAAGAGTCTTGAAAAATTGTCTTCCGGCCTGCGAATTAACCGTGCTGCCGACGATGCTGCCGGACTTGCCATCTCTGAAAAAATGAGATCGCAAATCCGCGGTCTTGATATGGCCGAACGCAATGCATTAGACGGTGTTTCCGTCGTGCAGACGGCAGATGGAGCACTTAACTCCACACAGGAAATTTTACAGCGGATGCGAGAGCTTTCTGTCCAGGCAGCAAACGATTCCAATACGGATACGGATCGGGAAGAAATTCAAAAAGAGGTTAACCAGCTAACATCAGAGATTAATCGAATTGCCAACACAACAGAGTTTAACACTGGTAAATTATTGGATGGCAGCAAGACCGGCGCGAATGCCCTTAATTTTCAAATCGGTGCAAATGCCGGTCAATCAGTTACCCTTGATATTAGTGATATGACTTCCACTGCTTTATTAGTAAGCTCTACTACAGGAAGTTCTACTGCAGGAAGTAACATTACTTTATCTGACGGTACAACCCAAGCTACGGTTTGGTACACCACAAGTGCTGATGCAGATAATGGATTAGCATCAGGGACTCAACAGCATGCCCTTGATGTTTCAAGCAACGATAAAGCACAGGCAGCAATCACTGTTATTGATGATGCCATTCAGCATGTTTCATCCGAGCGTGCCCACCTTGGCGCGGTGCAAAACCGTTTGGAGTATACTGTTGATAACTTGAAAACGATGAATGAAAATGTAACTTCTTCAGAATCACGGATTAGAGACGTTGATATGGCTGAGGAAATGACAAACTTCACCAAAAACAATATCTTGAATCAAGCTGCACAGGCCATGCTTGCACAGGCAAATCAGCTTCCACAGGGAGTACTACAGTTATTAAAATAATTATAAAAGGAGGGGGGCGACCTCTCCTTTTTCACATTAATGACCCTACGTGTAATCCGGAAAATAATTTATAATAGATGTTAAGAGTACTTTTGAAAAGGTGTGAAAGAATGGAAGTACAGCGAATAAGCAGGGCTTCGGTTTCGAAAGTGGGAGCGAAGGATGAAGTGGCAAAGGATTCGATCGCCTTTCAGGAGATTATGGGTAAAAAGCGTTCGGATATTACCTTTGAACGGTTGAATCAAAAAATGCAAGAGATCGAAAGCCAGGGCAATAAATTGGCTGACTCTAGAACAGTCGAAAACCTGCGTAAATATAAAAAACTTGTGAAGGATTTTATGGACGATGCCGTAAAAAACGGTTTAGAGCTTCAAGAAAAGCGTGGTTTCAGCAATAGGGGATCATCAAAAATATACAAGCTTGTAAAAGAAGTAGATAAAAAATTGATTGATTTAACGAATGCCACTCTAGATAAGGAACAAAAAGGTCTCGATATCCTTGGCATGGTCGGAGAAATCAAAGGACTGCTGATTAATATCTATACTTGAAACACAGTAGTTTTACTGTGTTTTTTGTCATTTAACTTTTTCAAAAATTAGCCGATATAAAAAATAAAATGGGGTCTTGTTCAAATAAATAACAGGTGGTGGAAAAATTGAGCACGACAAGTAGTACAAGCAGTAATGTGGCCAGTCAGTACAGCGGCTTAATGCGTGTGAGTGGTATTGCCAGTGGCATGGATATTGATGGTATGGTCAGCAAATTAATGAAAGCAGAAGCAGTTCCACTGGATCAAATGAAACAAAAGCAGCAGCTCTTACAATGGAAACGCGATGATTATCGTGATATGAATACTGCCTTAAGTGATTTGGATTCAACTATTTTTAGCGGCATTTCCATGCAATCTACTTTTAACAAAAAAACAGTAACGAGTTCGAACGACAGTCTTGTTACTGCATCAGCAGTAAGTGCCGCAAATAATATTTCTACACAGATTAGTGTTAGCCAACTGGCAACAGGAGCTTCTTGGAAAGCAGCATATACGACATTACCAACAGTTATGAGTAACACATCTCTTTCTTTTAACGTTACGGATCCTGATCAAACGACAAGGACAGCCTCTGTTAATATCTCTTCAGGAGATACTATTGATGATGTGATCAATAAATTTAATAACTCTAATCTTGGAGTCTCGATGTTTAAATATACTGACCCAACAACTAATTCTAGTTACCTGGTTATGAGTGATAATAAAACAGGCTCGGGCCCTAAGTTACAAATGACTCAAGCTACACATGACTATATGAAATCGTTGGGATTTAGTTTTATCCAAGATACAAATACGCCTAGTTCCGATCTAGCAGATGCCAACGGTAATTACACCTTGAGTTTGGATAAAGATGGTCAAGACGCAAAAATTAAGTTCAATGGTTATGATATGACCCAGAAATCAAACAACTTCACCATTAGTGGGGTCAATTATACTCTTAAAGGGGTGACAACAACAACCAGTGGTGATAACCCAGTAACTATTTCAACTGCTACGGACGTGGATTCAATCTTTAATTCAGTCAAAGCCTTTGTCGATAAATACAATGATGTAATAAAAAAAGTCAATGACAAAATTTCTGAAAAACGTAACCGTGATTATGCGCCGCTTACGGATGACCAACGTTCAACCATGAATGACACACAAATCTCTCAGTGGGAGGAAAAAGCAAAAAGCGGGATGTTAAGTAATGATAATATTCTTTCTGGCGGATTAAATAAAATGCGTCAGGATTTATATTCACCTGTTACTGGAACTGGAGTCACCAATGGGTATACGCAGCTTTCGCAGATCGGGATCACGACATCAGCGGATTATACGGAAAATGGTAAATTGGAGATTGATGATACTAAGCTAAAACAGGCGATTCAGGATAATCCACAAGCGATTTATCAGTTGTTTAATAGCGGTTTGAGGTCAAATGATACCAGTGGAACGTATTCCTATAGCACAGAAGGAGTTGCGAAACGACTAAGGGATTCAATTTCAAACATTTCAAGTCAAGTTACTTCAATAGCTGGTAATACAACTTATACCAATAACCAATTTGATATCGGCAGACAACTGACAGATCTGGGAACACAAATTACAGATTTTCAATCCAAGCTGACAGACATTGAAAACCGCTATTATAATCAATTCTCAGCCATGGAACAAGCGATGCAACAGTCCAACCAGCAGGCCACATACATTTCACAGCAATTTAGCAGTGGTGGTTGATGAGAAGGTGGGCAAAGTCCAATGAGTGTTGTGCGCGATGTATACAATTTGACACGTTCATTTTTGGAAGAGATAAGTAAACCTTCACATAAAAATGAGCGAGATCATCTAATTTTAAAAATTAATGAATTCCTTGCGAAACGGGAAATTCTTTTAAAGGAAATGAAGGGCCCATATAACACTGAAGAACAGCATCTGGGTAAAGAAATGATTGAGTTTGAGAAAAAGCTGCATGAAACCTTTGCTTCCATTAAGCACGACATTCAACAAGACTTTTTAGCTGCGAAAAATAAAAAAAAGAACACGCCTAAATATATCAACCCATATACCAATGTTTTTACCGAGGGTGCCTATTTGGATAAGAGGAATTAAAAGCTTATAAAAAATCCTTTCAAGTTCATCTTGAGAGGATTTTTTTTACAAGAATAAAAATAATTTCTTTCACTAGTAAAAGTCCAATCCTTTTCTTCTATTACCGCATTTACTAATTACAAGAAAGGTGGTGGACAAGATTGAGTAGAGAGAATTTTATTCAACAGGCTTATCGTTTGGTAGGAAAAGATGTAGAAATTATTACAACCGAAGGTACTTATACTGGTACCCTTGTGTCAGTAGGTAGTGATTCTCTTGTTTTAGAAACTCGAATTAGAGGCCGAGTAGTACGAATGATTATTCGGTTAGCACTGATCGTCGCTCTTTTCAGGCTAGTAAGGGGAGTTTTTTAGTACAAGCTTATTATTTAGATCAAAACCTTTAACTAAACTATTGTCAACAAGCC
>JAUZQA010000317.1 GCA_030705665.1 Bacillota bacterium | reverse complement strand
TTTTCCCAATGTTCCTTTTTCCAGATTGGCACAATTTGTTTGATTCGTTCGATTGCGTAACGGTTTGCTTCATAGGCATCCGCGCGGTGCGGCGTTGAGACGGCAATAACAACAGCCACATCGGTTATATCCAGCCTGCCGACGCGGTGGGTAATGGCTACCTTTGCATCGGGCCAGCGTTCGCCGATTTCTTTTCCGATTTGTTCAAGCTTTTTCACAGCCATACTTTCATAGGCTTCATAAATTAAAAATAATGTCTTTTTGCCGTGCGTTAATTCACGAACTGTCCCAATAAAGGTTGTGATTGCGCCTGCCTCACGTTCCACTACTTTATCAATCACTGCTTGAATATTAATTGGCTCTTTTGAAATTTCATAGTTCATAAGATACCGCCTTCCATATGTGTCTACTACTAAACAGACTTAGGAATATCTGTTGCGACAACCTCGTAGCCGCCAATCCTTTCCACCCTGCTTTTAAAGGAATCGGACAGAATGACCTGACGGAGCATCTTCCCTTTTTCACTTTCAAAAAAGGCTCTTGTCATGATCAAATCATATTCCTCATCTGCAACCGGAATAAAGGAAAGGCCCATTGCCCTTGCGGCAGGGTATATCCCAAGCCCGACCGCTTCACGATCACCGTCAACTTCAGCGGCAACGGCCAAGTGAGAGAACATTTCCCTTCTGTAGCCCTTGATTTGGTCTGCTTCTAATCCGGCTTCATTTAAGAGCAAATCAAAGAGAATCCTTGTCCCTGCTCCTTTTTGGCGGTTAACAAAATGTGCCGCTTTTTCAATGAGATCCTGGACCTTTTCTATTCCAAGGGGGTTGCCTTCAGGAACCATCCAGCCTTGTTTTCTTTTTAAAAATGGATAAAGAACAACATCTATGTCTGCCATTAATCTTTTTACATATGAGATATTATATTGCTTTGTTTCCGGATCAAGCAAGTGAATACCTGCTACATGGGCCTCGCCCTTTCGGATTGCCATGAGACCCGCCATGCTGCCGACGTGGGAGGAAACAATACTCATTTCATGTTTTCTTTCCTTGAGCTCAACAGACAATAAATCGATTGTTAAATCGTGGCTGCCGCAAAAAACAATCGCGTTTTTGATTTCCGCTAATGGCCGCAGCAGCTCAATCTCCACTGTTTCCCCTTGTTCATAACCAATCAGGTCGGGAGGTACAATGAGCATGCCATCCGCACGGACATAGGACATTGTTACCCCTGCTGCTCTTGTTAAGGGATTGGCAATATATTGTCCATTTACATAGCCAATGGTCATCCTTACCCAATCTTCCTGGCCCATTGTCGAAACAATTCTCCGGCCCAATGTAACCGGAACAGTCTGCCTTTTTGGCTCGGGAATTTGTAAATAATCACAAAGCAAGGGACGGACGAACCATTCCAAGGCAAGATAGGCCGAAACTGGATAGCCTGGAACACCAACAATAATTTTGCCGTTTATTTTTCCTAAAATGGCTGGCTTACCTGGCCGTGCGGCGACGCCATGGGTATACACCGTGCCTAATTCTTCAATAATATGTACCGTATAATCCTTTGAACCTGCAGAGGAGCCCGCATTGATGACAACAATATCAGAGCTTTCCGCTGCCTCAAGCAAAGCTTGTTTAATATGCTCCGGCTGGTCCAGAACAATCTCGTGGAGCTTTGGCTCCCCGCCCCAGTCTTTGATGAAATTGGCAAAAACCGTGCCATTAAACTCAACAATCTTTCCATCATCAAGCTGGGCTTCCGGTGTAATAAGTTCACTCCCTGTAGGAATAATCGTAACCACTGGTTTTTTAATCACCGAAACTGTCGTTGCCCGTGAGGCCAGCAGCACACCTAAGTCAGCAGGCCTTAATTTATGGCCTTGTGGAAACAGCATTTCTTCCTGGACAATATCCTCGCCAATCGGGCGGATATGCTGCCATGGCGTGGCTGGTTCAATAATTTCAATCGTATGTTCATCAATGAGGTTCACGTGTTCAATCATAATAACCGCGTCAAAAGGTCGTGGAAGGGCATTGCCAGTATTCACATAGACGAACTGGTCGCCCAAGGTCAAGTGCAGCGGATGCTGTTCATGCGCACTGTAAGTGTCCTCCGCCACGACGGCAATGCCATCCATTGCCGATGCATGGTAATGCGGAACGGAAATTCCTGCAAAAATCGGCGCCGCCGTTACCCGTCCAAGTGCTGCTGTGGTCGGGATGTTCTCTGTATCAAAGGGCAAATCGAAGGCTGCAAGCAATTCTTGTTTTGCTTCCTCCCGGGGTTTGTCCTGCAAGTATATTTTGCGTTTATAACGTTCTTCAACCATATTTGCTCCCCCTATCTCGACAAAATGACTGGGACGTTTTCGCCCTGTAAAATACCCTCTTTTTCTGAATGGATTTCGACAATCCCATCACTTTTGACAAGTGTTGTAATCAGTCCAGATTTGCCAATAATCGGCTCTGCCCACCATTCGCCGTCTTTTTCCAATAATCTCACTCTGATATAATCGGACCTGCCCGGAGCGGACGGAATGTTTTTCGTTATTTTGGCAAAAACACGATCAGGCTTCCTTTCAAGCGTTCTGCCCGATAGCTTTTTCAAAATTCTTTCCCCAAACAAACGGAAAATAATCATCGCAGATGCCGGGTGTCCCGGTAAACCGATGACCGGCTTATCATTTGCCAAGGCCAGAATGGTTGGCTTTCCAGGTTTAATCGAAATGCCATGGACGAATACTCCCGGATCACCAAGTGACTGGATCACTTCGGTGGTATAATCCTTGGCGCCGACTGAACTTCCCCCTGAAAGGATTAGGCAGTCAACCTCATTATAGATTTCCTCCGCCTTTTGTTGGAAGATCTTGTAATCATCTTTCACAATCCCGCCATAAACGACATCGATATCCCACTCGTTTGCAAGGCCGGCAATCGTTAAATGGTTGATATCACGAATTTGCCCAACTTCAATGGTTTTGGTTTCAAATGGGACAATCTCATCCCCGGAAGATAGGTAACCTACCTTTAAGCGGCGAAAAACGGTAACTTCCGTCATTCCTAAAGCGGCGATTGCGCCTAATTCCTGCGGGCGCAGGCAGATTCCTGCTTTAAGAAGAACTTCGCCTTCTTTTATATCTTCACCTTTCTTGATGACATTCTCACCAGGTGCTACTTGTTTGTATGTATTGAGGAGCCCGGCAATATCCTCACAATGTTCGATCATGATAACGCTGTCACTTTTCGGCGGCAGCATTCCTCCTGTTGGAACATAAATCGCCTGGCCTTGTCCAACCGGGTGGCTTGCGATTTCTCCCATTTTCACCTCACCCGCCATGTTTAAAAATCCCGGCATGGATTCTGATGATCCATAGGTATCACTTGCTCTAACCGCATAGCCGTCTACTGTGGAGCGGTCGAACCCTGGAACATTCTCGGTGGCGATGATCGATTCTGCTAAAATATAATGAAGCGCGTTTTCCAGCTTCCTGACTTCTGTTTTATTTGTCGCTGGAATTAGTTCATCAATCAATTGAAAGGTCTCTTCCACGGTTTTAACTTTAAAAAATTGCATGGTGCTAATTCCCCCTTTCCCGAGTGTTTGTCTCTACTAATTGTAACGCTTCTTCATATTCATGTGGATGATTCATATTAAAAAAAATCCGCTCAAAGTCAGCATCAACCTTTAGTTCCTGTTCAGTCACGTAAAGGACGTTGACCGCATTGAGCAGGTCTTTCATGCGAAGTTGGTCATTTTTAAGCTTTTCCTCAATTACATCAATTAAGGTCTTTTTATAAACGGCAAACAAGGGCTGTTGCTTACCGCCAATAACAGGAATAACTGCATCGTAATGATGGCTTTTTTCTATGAGGGTGGCTGCCAATTCTGCTGAAACAAAGGGCATGTCACAGGCGGCGCTGACATTGACTTCATAAGGTGAGGTCACTAGTCCGGCATGTATTCCGGCGAGTGGTCCTTTTCTGGGGAAATAATCCTTGACGGTTTTTATCCCTAAAAAGTGATAAAGCTCGGGGTCATTTGTTACGAGAACGGGCTGAGGAAAACTAGGGCGTAAAACGGTTAAGATTCTTTCAATGTTGGGGACTTCCTTTATTTTAAGCAATGCTTTGTTTGTTCCCATTCTTGTTGATTTTCCGCCGGCTAAGATAATGGCACCTGCATCCATTGTTGCACCCTCCTTATTAAAAAATCTGTGAAATGTCATAAAATAGTTCCCAAGGCGGGGAACTATTTTATGGAAAAGATACCATGTTAAATTAGGCTTGAGCAGAAAGCTCGTTGGCTTCTTCCTGTTCCTCGAGACTTTGTTTTTTTAGTTTTCTTTTATAAACAATTTTCGAGAGTAAGGCACTTATTTCATAGATCAAGATTAATGGTATTGCAACTGAGATATGGGAAATAAATTCCGGCGGTGAAATAAGCGTTGCAATGACAACCAGAACAAAATACGCATATTTCCTTAGCTTCGTCAACGTAAATGGATTAACAATCCCTAACGACGTCAGAAACATCATCACCAATGGCAGTTCAAAGGCGATCCCAAACGGCAGGGTTATGTCCATTAAAAAGCCAAAGTAATTCTCAGCAGTAAAACTGGTCATCATCATATTTGATGCAAGGTTTGTCAGGAATCTTAAAATATTTGGAAAGATAAAGAAGTATCCGAATGAGATTCCGCCAATAAACAAGATAAATAATGCTGGGATATATGCTAATGCTACTTTTCTTTCGTTTGGGTGAAGGCCGGGTTTAACAAATAACCAAATTTGCCAAGCTGCTACCGGAATGGTTCCGGCAAAAGCAACGACTGCGGCAAGCTGAAAATAAATCCGAATCACATCACTGGGTCCTAACACAAGGAGCTTTTGATGCAGGTTTCCCATAAAGAATGTGTAAATATCATTTACATACATAAAACCAATCACGAGAAAGATCACAAAAGCAACACCAACAATTATAATTCGTTTGCGTAATTCATCTAAGTGGTCGACAATATTAAGATTTTTTTCCGTCACTTTTGTCACCCCCTTCCTTAATCCCAAATCAGATTAGAGCTGCTTTATTTTGCTTTTTGTTCAGGTTCTGATTTTACAATTTTTACAACGTTGTCTTTTTCATCTTCTATTAATCCTGCGGTTGAATTCTTAAATTCTCTTAATGTTTGTCCTACAGCCTTTCCAAGCTCAGGTAGTTTTTTAGGGCCAAAGACAACTA
>JAUZQA010000316.1 GCA_030705665.1 Bacillota bacterium | reverse complement strand
TTCCTTGGCAATTTTTCCATCTTTATCAATAACAAATGTTGATCGTTCTATCCCCATGTACTCTTTTCCATAATTCTTTTTGAGTTGCCATACCCCATAAGCTTCCGCCACTTGGTGGTCTGGGTCCGCAAGCAATAAAAATGGTAATCCATACTTCTCAACAAATTTAACATGGCGCTCAACAGGATCAGGGCTAACACCAAGAATGACAGCATTAAGTTCCTCGAAGTCACCATATTGATCGCGAAAATCACAAGCTTCTGTCGTGCAGCCAGGAGTCATGTCCTTTGGATAAAAATAAAGAACAATATTTTTCCCGAGATAGTCGGATAAACTTACCTTTTCGCCATTATTTGCCTCTAATGTAAAATTCGGTGCAGCCATCCCTGCTTCAACTGTCATTACGATCACTCCTATTCCAATTTTCTATCATTAGACTAGCCAATATCTCCCAATAATACAACTAATTTGCTATTTGTCCTTATCAAAAACAGCCCGAGCAACGAATGCTGCTGGAAGAGTATACCCAATTAGCGCTTCAATGACCGTAATGATACGCCCAAGACCTTGTGGAATGACATCGCCATTCCCCACTGAAAACAATGTCATGGCGCTGAAGTAGAAACAGGTTTCAAAAATATTTTCAGTTCTTGCCATTCCCGTTTCAATTAATAAAGGACTTCCTATAAACGCAAATATCATATATATAACTCCAAACCCGACAACCACGGTTGCATAAACATAACCAATTGAAAGAAAGTTTTCAAGCGATACAAACTTTCCTTTCATTCTATAAGGAAGAAACAATGTTCTTAGGCTCATAAAAATACAAAAAATAACAAGAAAAAGCAATACATAGAACATAGACCTGCCACCTCTTTTGAAAATGACCCAATTAGTCTATATCTATGCATGCTTGTACGATATAATATCAATTTCCCGCACCACGGTATTGTTTGATTCCTTTATTCCAAATAAAAACAGAGATAACAAAAAATATTATTCCGATTACTGGGGTTAAAAAGGCATAGCCAAACCACTCTTTTTTCCCAAGAAAATAAGCAGCAGGATAAACACCTACAAACGCAAATGGCAAAATCCAAGTCAAGACAAAACGAATGATTCTATTATAAATATCAACAGGATAACGTCCATAATTGCTAATATTGTACATCATCGGCATAATCGATGTTCTAGCATCTGTCCAAAAGCTGATGCAAGCAATCATCACAAATACACCGCCATAAACAAGCGCTCCTCCAACGACAAAAATAATAAATAATATAGGATCATACCAAGTAATTTTTAAACCTAAACGGATTCCTGAATAAAACATAACAGCAAGCCCGGTCACACCCCCTAAGGCAGATTCTAATTCCATCCGTTCCAGGATAATTTGAAATAGACTGTGAATTGGTCTTGTTAAAATTCGATCAAGCTCTCCTTTTACGATATAACGATCATTAAAATCCCATATATTAAAGAACGATGAGAATAATGCAAAAGGGATAAGGAAAAAGCCATAAATAAAAATAATTTCATCCCGGCTCCACCCATGGAGTAAACTTGTATGTCCAAAAACAACTAGGATAAAAATTAAATTGACCGCTTGCGATAATAAGTCCGAAAAAAATTCTACAAATAAATCAGCCCGATACTGAAATCTGGTCTTTACATATTGACCCATATAATGAAAAAACATGGAAACATAAAACATTCATTATCCCCCCTGAATAACCAATTGCTTTTTTGCCAAGAACCAAAGTAAATAAATTGGCAATAACAAAACAACCACCCAAATACATTGCTGCCAAATGGCTAAAATAGCCTGGTGATGCGAAAAGCCATTGGTAAAAATCATGCTGGGTACGTAACTGATTCCTTGAAAAGGGAGATATTTCATTATATGCTGCGCCCAAATTGGAAAAAAGCTGATGGGTAAAAGCAAACCAGAAAACAAGTCAATGACAACCCGCTTCGCTCTAATCAGCCCAGAATTATTAAATAAGAAGAAAGTGGTAATTCCTGTTAAAATATTAAGCTCCGTATTGATAAAAAAACTAAGAAGTGTTGCCACTCCAAACAGGCCCCATACACCTGGATCCCATGTGAATTTCACTGGAAAAATGAGCGAGACAATCACTAATCCAGGAACAGAAAAAAGCAGCAATCGAAAAATCCCCTCTCCCAGGGCTTGCATCGTTTTCATTCCCAGATAGCTGTAGGGTCTTATTAATTCAACGGCTACCTTTCCTTCCATAATTTCGAGCGCCATTTCCCGATCGATATTATTAAAATAAAATGCGCGTGCCATCCATGCTATTGCCACGTAGGTTGTCATCTGTACCACAGATAACCCCTGAATATGCTCCTTGGCTCCATAAATTGCTGACCACAAGAAATAATACGCTCCAATATTAATACTATAAATAAGGATCCCAGTATAATAATCAGAACGATAGGCGAGCATCATTAAAAATCGGATCCTCATCATTTCCAAATATTTTGCCAACCTCTTTACCCCTTCCTTAAACTGCACCTTTTTCATAGATATTGCGAATAATTTCCTCGGTTGAAATTTCATTCATTTTAATGTCTTTAATTTTAAAACAAGCAACTACTTTCGCTGTTAATTGAGATATAAGCTCATCATTGTTTTCAACAAGTGCGGTAAAAATTGGTTCCTTTTCATCCATTACCCATTTAATTGGCATCTCCGAAGTGATCCCCTTCAATTGGTGTAAATCTACATTCTCTAAGAACTGAAACTGCAGTTCTTTTCCAGCAGCCCATTGATCCTTTAGATGCCCAAGTGAGCCATCATAAATGATTTTGCCCTCATCAAGCATAATAACCCTCTCACACAACGCCTCAATATCAGAAAGGTCATGGGTTGTTAGCAAAATGGTTGTATTATACTTTTCATTAATCTCTTTTAAGAATTCGCGAATTTTTAATTTCACTAGTACATCCAAGCCAATCGTTGGTTCATCTAAAAACAACAATGGTGGATTGTGAATTAACGCAGCCGCAAGTTCACACCTCATCCTTTGGCCGAGTGACAGCTTTCTGACAGGTTTGTCCAAAAGAGGATCAATATCAAGGGTTTTAATCACATGATCCATGTGATCGTTATATTGTGCATCAGAAACCTTATAGACCTTTTTTAAAAGCCGAAATGATTCCTGTACAGCAATATCCCACCACAATTGCGAACGTTGTCCAAAGACGACACCAATTGTCTGAACAAACTTTTCTCTTTCCTTATGAGGATTCATTCCGTTAACTACAATACTACCTGACGTTGGCGTTAAAATCCCTGTAAGCATTTTAATGGTAGTGGATTTTCCAGCACCATTTTCTCCTATATATCCAACCATTTCTCCTTGCGCTACCGAAAAATTGATATCATTCACGGCAGGTACAATTTTATAATTACGAGTTAACAGATCGCGAAATGCCCCTTTTAACCCAGAGCGACTTGAATAAGCCTTAAACTCTTTTCTCAAGTGTTGCACATCAATTGCATATTCCATTGTTACTCCCCCTAAAACTTCACCTAAAAAATTAGTTTAGCCAAATTACGAAACGAAAACAACCATCATATGTAATTCATTAATAAAACAGCATAAAAACTAATAAGAGTGATAGAATTAGGAAAGGATTGAAAAAAGGAGGATACATAAACTATGAAATTCACAAACTCTGAGCAGTTATACGCCGAAGCTCTCGAGCATATTGTTGGAGGGGTTAACAGTCCATCAAGGTCATATAAGGCTGTTGGCGGCGGCGCTCCTGTTGTCATGGAACGCGGACAGGGAGCCTATTTCTGGGATGTTGATGGAAACCGCTATATTGATTATTTGGCGGCATACGGACCAATCATTACAGGGTTTGCACATCCCCATATCACAGAAGCCATTAAACATGCTGCTGAAACAGGCGTCCTTTATGGTACACCAACAAGGCATGAAATCAAGCTGGCGAAAATGTTAAAAGAGGCCATTCCCTCCATGGATAAGGTTCGGTTTGTCAATTCAGGAACAGAAGCAGTCATGACTACTATTCGGGTTGCCCGCGCCTATACTGGCCGCGATAAAATCATTAAGTTTGCCGGTTGTTATCATGGCCACTCTGACTTGGTCCTTGTTGCCGCAGGGTCTGGTCCTTCTACATTAGGCACACCAGATTCAGCAGGTGTTCCAAAAAGTATTGCCCAAGAAGTAATTACAGTTCCATTTAATGATATTGAACCATTTAGAGAAGCGCTGGAAAAATGGGGCGACCAAGTTGCAGCAGTACTTGTTGAACCGATCGTGGGTAATTTTGGGATCGTTGAACCAAAACCTGGATTTTTGCAGCAAGTAAATGAGCTCACGCATGCTGCTGGTGCACTTGTCATTTACGACGAAGTGATCACTGCCTTCCGCTTTATGTATGGCGGCGCACAGGATCTATTGGGAGTTAAGCCTGATTTAACAGCCCTGGGTAAAATAATGGGAGGCGGACTGCCAATTGGTGCGTATGGCGGACGTAAAGAAGTTATGGAAAAAGTAGCCCCGCTTGGACCAGCCTATCAAGCAGGAACAATGGCAGGTAATCCGGCATCTATGCTCTCAGGAATCGCCTGCTTAGAAGTGTTAAAGCAAGACGGTGTTTACGAATATTTAGATCGGTTAGGTTCCATGCTTGAGGAAGGAATATTAGCAGCTGCAAAAGAAAACGGGATCAGCATCACGATCAATCGCTTAAAGGGAGCTTTTACCGTTTATTTTACAAATGAAAAAATTGAAAACTACGAACAAGCCGAAAACACGAATGGTGAATTGTTTGGTAAGTTTTTCAAACTAATGCTAAACCAAGGTATTAATCTTGCACCATCTAAGTATGAAGCCTGGTTCCTGACTATTGCCCATACAGAAGAAGATGTTTCTGCAACAATCGAGGCTGTTAACAATGCATTTTCTTTACTAAAAAACGAATAAATATTCATTTTTTATGCAAAGGAGGATTTTGATTAATCCTCCTTTTATTTCCTTCTACAATTGGAAACGTTTTCAATGTTGCTTTTATTTCCTATAATTATTAATTTTGTCGAATTTTAATATCCATAAAATTGTATATTTATTTGATTTCTGAAAATTTATATGATACTATTAATTTACTATTTTGTTTTTACTCTATATTATTTTACTACCAATATATAATATAAAAATTTAGCAAATTTAAATCATAAATTGTT
>JAUZQA010000315.1 GCA_030705665.1 Bacillota bacterium | reverse complement strand
TCATCACCATCTTTTTTAATATTTGTAGATTTGAAATCAATTGATGGGTAACTTTCTACATCAAAGAAATCAGCCGATTTTAAGTGATTATTGCGATCTTCGTTATGTGTGTTAATGCTAGCTACATCAAATTTGAATGCGATTGTAGCAGTTGTTAAATCAGTTAAGTCTGTTGCTTCTACATCTGCTGCATAAGAATCATAACGACCTGTTACTTTTGATACCATCATATGTTTTACTTCAAATCCTACTAATGAGTGTGCTTGGTCTACTGTCCATTTTGCCATTTTAAAATTCCTCCTATTTGTTTTATCTTTAATTCAAGGTATATTCGAAAATACTCTTAATTAATATATCTTTAATTCGAGATAAATGTAACATAAATCAATATAGCATGTCAATACTTTAAGATCATTTAATTAGCATAGGGGTCCAATCGACAAAACGCGGATTATACTCTAAGCTATTACCGAAAATTGGAAAAATCCTTTTATATTAATTTTAACTTCTAGGGCAAAGATAAATTGTATTTTATGTTAATATTATACAGGAAACAAATTAATGAAATTCGTTTATAGAAGATGATTGGGGCAAACAAATGAAATTCTCTTTTTCCGATTATATTAGTATTTTGATTCATCAAACGGACCTAGCTCTTACAACTGCTATCAAAGCTAAGTTATCACCATTGAATTTGGCTCCAGAACAGAATTTAATTTTGATGCTGCTTTGGAAACAGGACGGGTTAAGTCAAAATGAAATAGCAAAAAAATTAAATAAAGATAAAACAAATATCGCCCGTATGATAAATAGTCTTGAAAAAAAAGAATTGATCTTGAGACAATGCAGTAAAATCGATGCCCGATCTTTGCATGTATATCTTACTGAAAGCGGAAAACAACTCAGTAAGTTGGTATATCCGATTATTGAAGAGTTTAATCAGATAGTGCGTTCTGGAATTATGCAGGATGAATTAGAAACAGTTGAAAAGGTATTAATGAAAATCCGCCAAAATGTTGAGGAAAAAATCGAGTGATAAAAGTAGTTGCATAGACAACTATTTTTCTTTAGAATTATAGTTGCTATAGCAACTATATGAAAAACATTGAGGGGGTATTATTAAATGGAGGCACTCGGTTTATTAATTATTCGGGTTATAGTCGGTTTATATTATTCTGCACACGGGGCACGGAAAGCGTTTGGATGGTTTGGTGGTAATGGTCCTGAGAAAACAGGTGCTTTTTTTGAAAAGATTGGCATCAAACCCGGAAAAACAATGGCACTATTTGCCGGGATAGGTGAAATTATTGGCGGCATTTTATTCGCTTTTGGATTTCTAACTCCTTTGTCTGCTGTTTTAATCATTGTCCCTATGATTGTGGCCATTAAAACAGTAACACATAAGAATGGAATGTTTTCTGATACAGGTGGAATCGAGTATAATGTTATCCTAATTGTCATCGCCTTGGGAATTGTATTATCCGGTCCAGGTTCCATATCACTGGATGCACTTTATGGGATTAAGTTTTGGTGAAGCCTTTCTTATTAAAGGCACTTCATAATTTATTAAAATGGTTGCTTGGAGAAAAATAAATTAAGTTATATTTATATCTCTATTTTGTTATTCCATGAAAAAAGTACTGACACCTTGGAAAGACAGTTTTTCATCTTGATTGAACCCCTTCGCCATACTTTATTTAGATGACTTCACAATTTGGTTTTGATTGGCTTGATTATCAGCTTGGTTGTCAACTTTTTTGATCCTTGGACAAAGGCTAAAATTGCTTAAAGTTTCACAAAAAAGAATCAGCTCTCCTCAGCTGATTCTTTTATATTCGTCAAAAATTTCCCGAATCAGCTCAGAAAGCAGTAGCTCATCTTGCTCCAACCAGCGATTAAAGCCCATGTCGAAAATTTCTGTGGCGATTCGGCTAGCAAGCTCAGCTTGAATAGCATCAAATTTTTCACCTAAAGCGTTCGTCATCGACTGCTTCAGAGAGACCATTTTCAAGAGCTCTCGCTCGTAAAGATCAGGGTTGTTGCGGATAATTTGATTACGCAGCTTGACACGTTCTTTTGAAACATCAAAAAACTCCCCTGAAGCCGTCAAATAGCCTGACACAGCGATTTCCACAGGGTTTATCAAATCTGACGACGCAATCGTTGCTACAATTTTTTCTGTCAAATTTGATGAACCTGCAAAAAGCACGTCAGACTTGTCCTTGAACTGACGGAAAAAAGTCCGCTCCGTCACACCAGCACGGTCGGCAATCTGCTGAACCGTCGTATTTTCATAACCCTGTGCCATAATCAGCTCTTCAGCTGCCTTGTATAATTTTTCTTTACTTTTCATTTTTCTCTCGCTTCTTTTTTGTCACTACTGACAGATTTAAAATTTTATGTCAGTAACTGACATTTTTTCTTGACAATCAAAATCCAGCAAGCGTATAATCATCTTAAATGTCAGTAACTGACATTATTTTAGCAGAAAAGAAGGTGAATTACAATGAAAATCACAATTTTGGGATCCCTTGGAAATATAAACCAACACTATTTACCAAAACTCATCGCAGATGGACATGATGTAACGATCATCACAAGTTCACAAGATCGCGTGGCTGACATTGAAGCACTCGGTGCCAAAGCAGCCGTTGGCTCAAATCGTGACGTTGACTTTTTGACTCAAACTTTCAAAGGCAGCGACATCGTTTATCTCATGATTTCAGGCATCAACCCGATGTCTGGAGCAGATATGTGGCAAACTGCTATTGAGCTATCCGAAAATTACCATACTGCCATTCAAAATTCAGGTGTGAAAAATGTCGTCAATCTCAGTTCAATCGGCGCTGACGACCCAAATGCCGGCATTCTCTACTGCTACCATTTCTCAGAGGACGCCCTTAACTCGCTCGATGGCGTGAACGTTGCCCACATCCGCCCAGTCGGTTTTTACAGTAACCTTTTTGCAGATATGCAAAGTCTCAAAGCTCAGCAAATGATTTTCAGCGCAGCCTCAGCAGACACCACACGTGGCTGGGTAGATCCTTCTGATATCGCAGACGTCGCCTATGAGTTAATTTCGCACACTCCAGCAGGAAAAACAGTAAAATTCGTCGTAAGCTCTTGGGCGACAGGCAAAGACTGGATCGAAGCCCTTGCTGAAAATGGGATTGATGCCAGATATCAACAAATCCCAGTCGAAGCGCTAGCCGAAAATATGAAGAAAATAGGCTTCAGTGAGGACACCGCCAATCGCTTTGCCCAAATGAACCGTGCCGGACAAGAGCCGGACAAATTCTACGCAAGTCTTCGCGCCACGGACTACCACCTTGGCAAAGTCAAACTTACAGACTTTGCAAAAGTTTTTGCGGAAGTATATAAAAAATAAGTTCATATTAAGTAATCATACGTAGCTATATTACTTTATTGGAATATTGGTGGATGGAGTGGAATTGGAATTGTGATTTTGAAGCTAATTTAAAAAACAATTAATCTTATGATTAATTTTCATAGTGTTGAAAAACGATTTTTTCAATGAAATCTATATGAAATTTAAAGTAGTTTTATTATTATTTGTATAGCTAAAATGAATCATCTATAATTTTATATGTGAGGTGCAGACCAATATTCTGTAATGAGCGGAGTTTGGTCCACTTTTTCAGGTTTTGTATGATGGCGGTCATCAAAACTTGCATCAACACTTTTTCGACTCCACGGTAACGTGCATAGCGTAAACCGTGGAGTACTTTACTATGTGCGAAACTTAATTCAACGGTCGCTGGTCATAAATAATTGTTCGAGGAGATTTTATAAAATTTATAATCTTTTGTCCATTAACAAAAGACTTTATCAACAGAGTGAAAAATAAGAGGATGGTTATCCTCTTATTTTTATTGGACAATTAATCATATTTATTTTCAAAAAAATATATTGGCATAAGAAAACTTGTTTTTATTGAGGCCAGATTTCGAAAAACCAATTGGGATGGGGAGTCAGTCTTTTTCCATAAATTTCACAATTTGCGTCCTTTGTTTTCAAAAGTTTGGATTGCATCCTCAAAAACTGCTTTTGTTCTCTCATCTTAAATAATAGACACCATATATTTATTCACAATTTAAGTCATCGTGCCGTTAACATACTGTCCCCAATACTCAAATAATAAAAAACAATGGCTAGAGGTTGAGGCTATTGTTTTTTGGGATATTATTACTTCTGTAATTTTCCCCGGTCAGAGGACTTTATTACGTGCCAATTTATAAATTCCAAGGAAGGGAATAGTGATGATTTTTAGAAAAAAATTGTTATTGCCTTTGTTCAATCTTTTTGAAACATGTGATATTCAGCCAACAAAATATTCCTAATATCCAATAGATAGGGAAAGAATAAATGTGTTTCCAAGTTAATTCCTTATATATCCTTAACCACTCCATTAATGGTTCACCTAAAAAAGCCTGAAATGCAGAAAGAAGACCTGTAAATAAAAAGAACTTTTTAAAGTTATTGCCCCATCGTTGATAAACTAACATATTAGGGATCATTAAAATACATGTATCGTAAGGATATAATTGGGGATACAAAAAAGGGAAAAGACGAACTGGATAAAACCATACCAATGCAAAACTTCCAATAGAATCAAGAATAATTGCAGAAATTCCATAAAACAAACCAAATAAAGTGATATCAGTAATTCTCATTTTATCAACTAACTTAAACCAAATAATAGGTGGTATTATGCATAGTAACACTAGTATCCACCATTGAAGGGATAGGAAGTTATTTTCTCTCCAATAATTTTGAAGCGTTGAATTAAATGTCTTTTCCATTTCAATTAATTGATTTAATGAAATTGTATTCATAATAAGATGATTAAATAAGTCTAGTCTGAAAAATCCCAACGCTATCCCCCTCTTAACTAAGGATATGTTTACCAAATGGAAGATAATTTATTTATACAAATTTTCTTGTATAAAATTTTAATTCAAATCTTTCACAAACGTACCGTTCCTAAAAATATAGACATTTATACACAAATATGTCCATATGTTCTATAAAGAATGAACTCTTTACTAGCACGCAAAACGAACAGAGCTTTTTGCGAATCGCGTTAGGAAATCACGCCCTAATTCCAGAATGGAAACATCCGTACAATTCGAGTTTTCCAACCAAAATTGACTTGATCGTCTCCATCGCAGTTTTGTGAATTTGTTCCTTCTAACTCTTTCACGACACTGGATATCTCTCGACACT
>JAUZQA010000314.1 GCA_030705665.1 Bacillota bacterium | reverse complement strand
TTTGCCCACAACGTATAAGCCATTGGAGCAGACCCCATTGCAATTCCTGGATGACCAGAGTTTGCATTTTCAATTGCGTCAATGGATAATGTTCTAATAGTATTAATAGCTAATTGGTCAATAGTTTGTTTCGTTTGTAATCCTTTCAATCTATTACCCTCCTTTATTATTTTCAGAAGTATGAAAATTATGAAAGAGGTGGTTTTTGTCCCACCCCTTTAAATTTTTATGATATTACTTTCCCAGGCATTATTTTCCCAGTCATGTCCTCATAATCTTTACACATGATTGCCCATGATTTTTCGATATCTTCATCTAATCCAAATAAACCGCTACGACCTATGATATAAATATCAGGACCGGCTACATCAATTCTTTTAAATGTTTTCCGACTAGATGATCCATCCATTTCAATGACATATTGATATCCTTTTTCTTCTCGTAATTCTCTTAGTGCTACAATTTTATCTAGGGTGCTTTCGATAAAACGTTGCCCAGCAAACCCTGGATCCACTGTCATAATGGTAATTTTATCCACTAATTCAATATAAGGGAAAATGGTTTCAATAGGCGTTTCTGGATTTAATACTACTCCTGCTTTTAACCCAGCATCATGTATTTGATCAATTAATCGAAAAGCCAAACCATCAAGTACTTCTGCATGCATGCAAATCCATTCGCACTTTATATCAACTAATTGTTGAACCCAGAAACTTGGATTCGTTACCATAAGATGGGCAGACACAGGTAAATCACTTATTTTTCGTATTTCTTCGATAAACCATGGAGATAATGTAATATTGGGAACATAATGCCCATCCATAATATCAATATGATAAGAATCTACATGGTTATTTAAAAAAGTAATTTGTTCTTTAAACTTATCTAAGTCCATTGTCATCAATGATGGTGAAAATTCTATTTTTCTCATACTCTATTTATCCTCCACAAAAACGCTAGTTTCTTTTGAACTAGTAGTAGGGTTTGTCGTCACCCTATCCACTATCCCTAAAGTAATGATACGTTTACATTTACTGCCTCTTAACATTAATTGTACTTACATTTTTCTTAAATAATTTTAATATCATCTAAATCAATGTCATCTTCTTCAACTTCTACTTGCTGAGCTTCTTGACTCACATTTTTCTTAATCAGAGCCAAGGCCACACCTGTTACAAAAACATTCACTAATATGGCTACTGCTCCTGTCCATGGATGAGTCATCGTTGGTAACATCAATACGCCACCAAATGGGACTTTTGCATCTGCTCCTAACACCATAGTGGTTGCTGCACCTGCCGCTCCACCAATCGCTGCTGCAGTTACACAACGAACAATATCATTCATAACAATCGGAATAACACCTTCAACAATATTAATAACACCCATTGGAACTGCCGATTTCAAAGCCTCTGTTTCTACTGGTGTATAGATATTTTTCTTAAACATTTTTGCGATAAAGTAAGCTAACCCAAATCCAATCGGTGTTGCTGTATTTACTAATTGTAAGGCAGTAATCGGTCCATTAATTTTTTCTGCCTGTAATGTCAATACAAAGGCAAATACAGTCTTGTTAATCGGACCACCAAAATCAACAATACTCAATAAACCAATAATTGCACCAAATACTAACTTAGAAGAAGACCCTAAACTGTTTAATATATGTGTTAAAAACGATGTAAAAGCACCGACCGGGATACCAATAATGTAAATCATGATTAACCCGCCAATAATCGAGGTGAAAAATGGAATAATTAAAGTTGGCATTAATCCTTTAGCCCATCTAGGTACTTTAAGATGTTTTATAAGAGCTACAGCAAGATAACCCGATAAGAATCCTCCTAAAATCCCACCAATGAATCCAGCACCAATTGCATTAGCAGTTAAACCAATAATAAAACCTGGAGCGATCCCCGGTTTTCCTGCAATTGAAGCAGAAATCCCTGTAGAAATAACGGCAGGCAGTAAACCTAAACCAAGGGCCCCCATTTTAGCTAGAGAATCCCAGAAGGTAAAAGCTTTTGTTAAGTCAGCACCAGGTTTACCTCCAAATCCCATACCAATTGCGATTAAAAAACCAGCTCCACAAACAACTGGAATTAAATATGAAATTGCAGTCAATAAATGACCTTTAAGATTTAAATTTTTTATTCTACTCATTTTTAAACCTCCTATTATTACAAGTATTTTAACTACATAAAGCTTCTTTCACATCTTCAGCATTTTTCGACTCTAGCATTTTCTCAATTACTTCATCATTACCTAATTTCCTTGCAAATAATGATAATAATTTTAAATGACTTTGTGCCCCATCATTGTCATTTCCAACAGCAAAAAGAATGATTCCTTTAACTCCATTCCCATCGAGTGTTTCCCAAGGGATTTCTGCCTGATTAATTCCAATAGCAACTCCTATTTTTTTTACAGAATCACTCTTACCATGAGGAATAGCAATATAATTTCCGATTCCAGTTTGTCCCTCGGCTTCCCTAGCATAAATATCTTTCAGAAACTCTTTAATATCTGTAATGTATTCATTTTGCAGCAACACCTCTGCTAATTCTTGGATGGCTTCTTCCTTACTTTTAGCACTCATGTTGGTTTTGATTGTGTTTAAATCTACAATATCTTTTACTTCCATACCTTTATCTTTTACTTCCATACCTTTCCTCTCCTATTCACTGCTTAAATTATTTATTTTGATTTACAACTTCTGCTGCTTTTTCAATTAATTTATTTGGTGATTTTACAGCTATTCCTGTTCCAACTTGGATGATTTTCTTCCCTTCAAAACGTTCTCTTCCTGAGATTGCAACATCTACAGCTAAGATAACGATATCTGCTTCATCGATCTGTTTTTGATTCAGTTGATTCTCTGTTCCAATCGTTCCTTGTGTTTCAATATGAATTTCATGCCCTGCTTTCTTTCCGGCATTCTCTAATTTCTCCTGTGCGATATATGTGTGGGCGATTCCAACTGTGCATGCTGCAACTCCTACTATTTTCATCATAATTCCTCCAAATTTTTTAAAATTTCTTTAATAAAACTTTCTTTTTCGTAACAATTCAATAATCGATTTAAATACTCTTCATCTGCTAAAGATCGGGTAAATAAGGTTATTTTCTTCTTTAATTGAACGCTTTCATTTTCCTTTAATAAAATCACAATCAATAAATAGATATCCTTTGTCTGGTCATCCCATGTTCGGATTGGATTTGCTAAACGAATAAATTGAATCTGACTCTTCTTTATTTGATTGCTTTCGATGTGAGGCAACATCACATGTTCAGCAATTAATGTGCTACCTGCTTTTTCTCTATCGTTTAATTGATTGATGACTTCCTCTTTTTGCAAAGGCTGACCATGACAAACGTTTTCAGAAATAAACGAGTATACTTCTTCTTTTGTTTTTAACTCACAATTAAAATAAACTTGATAGATTGAATCAATCTCCATGATAAATTTCCTCTATCTTTCCCTGAAGTCTCTTCTGGTCATCAATTGTAAACATCGCACTCACTAATAAATAAGGAATGGGTACTTCTTCCTTCATATGAACAGTACTCAGGATTAATTCAGCTTCTGAGTATTTCTCTTTTAAC
Organism: Bacillota bacterium; assembly: GCA_030705665.1. Next base: position 1,648 of record JAUZQA010000314.1, on the reverse strand, counting down.
ATTTGTGTATTTCGTGATGCTACTACGCCAACAATTTCTACCTCGGGAAATTTCTTGGAAACTTTTGCTTTTAAAAGTTCTGAAGTTCCAATTCCTGTCGTACACATGATTAGTGTTTTTATTGGTCGTCGATGTTGCCCCGTTTCAATAGCTTTTGCAAAATAGAGAGTGAGAAACCCATTCTCATCGTCATTTATGACTGGTAAGTTAAATTTTTTACTTACCAATTCGGATACGTTTGTTACGCCCAAAAATACTTCCTCATACGTTACCTTAATCTGACTTAACAAGCTGTTTTTAATATGAATTCTATGCTCTAATCTATTAAGCATCGGTTTAATATGGTTGGCTAAATCAATAAAAATTGACTGACTGTCTATATCAATTCCTAAGCTACTACTCATTCCTTCAATATATGCTTTCGTTACTTGGATAACTTCTGATGAAAAAGTCGAAGTTATAGCATGAGATTCCTGCATTCTTGATGACACTAAATACTGATATAGGAAATAAATCTCACTATCTGACAAAGGACTGTTCAAATATTTTTCGATATTATGGACAATAACTTTTGCAACTGGATACAAAATATCTCTTTGCATGTTTTCCATTTCTTCATTAGAAATCTTATCAGTAAACAGTCCGGTAGGAACCTTTCTAGAGCGACTTAGTAGTATATATAAATGTGAAAAAATGTTTACATTATATGGATAGGGAATTGTTATATCTAAATCTTCCTCAATCTTTCTTAATTGATCCAATATAAACAAAACATCGTATTGATTGAAATTAAGTTCTTGATTCCTTTTTAAATCTTCAATATCAATCGTATTAAAGATTTCAATAATATCTTTAATGGCCTTTCGAATATTAACTTCTTCCCCTATTATGGCTAGTGTTCTGTTTTTTCGCTCCAGAACTAAATTGTACTTTTTAAGCTCTTCGCTCATTATTTGTTCGTCATTAAAAGTAACGGAGTCTCCTACATAATACTTACTAAATAAGTGGTAAATATTTATAGGTTTAGGAGAAGACAACAATAATTCTTCCATAATTCGTTTACGTCTCTCGTTAGGAGAAAACTGTTTTTCTTTGTATTTTTTATTTCCTTTTTGATAGTTGATATATTTTTCGTAGTCTAGTTTATACCCTCTCCCTCTTTCAGATATAATTAAAGGGCCATCCACGTAATCATCGTTAATATTTTTTATTAAACGATATATTGTTTTTTGAGAAACATTAAGTTCATCTAGGAGGTCCTTCGAAGTAACATAATCTTGATTTTTTGAAAGAAACAGTAACAGATTTTGTTCATGGTTACTTTTTGAACTCATCACCTTACCTCCTTGATACTATATTAACTCATAGTAGAATAAGCGCTTCGCTGGATAATGTCCGTTGCAACGGTCACTTTTTTTAGACATTCGATAAGGTTTTTCTTAGGTCGAGGCCTCTATTAAAACGTTAATAGAGGCAAGGAATATTGTCCTTGCCTCCCTCAAAAATGTGTAAGAGCCATAATAAACTTGACATATATATCAGATAGGAAAGTCACTATGAAAACGCTAGCTGAATAAACGAATCATCATGTATTAAAATATCCCGAGGAATCAAAAAAATACGCTGGCTATCCAACTTATCAAAAGAA
>JAUZQA010000313.1 GCA_030705665.1 Bacillota bacterium | reverse complement strand
GTGATACTCGTAAGTTTATTCAAATTCCTTGGGAAGAAGTTGATTACGTGATCGCATCGGTCATGTTCAAAGGGAAATGGATTCCACGTTATGCTATCCAAACTAAGCGAAATGGGACGTATACATTTTCATCTAAAGAGCAGAAAAAAGTCTTGCGAGCAATTCGTGAATACGTTGATCCGGATCATATGGTCCAATCCTTAAGTTTCTTTGATGTAATCAAACGCGGTTTGAAGAGTAAATTTAAGAAGTAATATTTACAAGACAGGTTGGGACCAGTTTTCTTGATGGGGTAAAATTCAAAATTGTTATACTGTTACAAATTTAAGAACAATAACTTTCCTCTTGAAAGAGGAATATCCGGTGTGCTACAATCACTCATGTAAGCTCATTAAAGTGATGCAGCAAGTTTTGAAAAAGAATGTATTTAATGCATAAGCTGTTTATTTAACACTCTATTAACAGCGTTTGCAAAATAAATTTAAATAGCCATTATTTTTTACGTGTTACTGATTCGATCAGGCATGAGTAAAAAGTATTGATTGAAATGAAGAAAAAGGGGCATTCTATACCCAAACCTTCATTTAATCGACTTTTTGCTCATGTCTTTTTTGTTGTTTTTTTGTTGAAACTGTAACCGCTTTAGGTGAGCTAAAAAAAGCTGTAACAATAATAACAGGAGGTAAAAAGATGGTAGGAATTATCATTGCTACTCACGGTGAATTTGCCACTGGTATCTTGCAATCTGGAGAGATGATCTTTGGAAAACAAGAAAATGTAAAAGCCGTTACATTGATGCCAAGCGAAGGACCTGATGATGTAAAGGCGAAAATGAAAGAAGCAATTGCCTCTTTCGACAACCAAGATGAAGTATTATTCTTAGTCGATCTTTGGGGTGGAACTCCTTTCAACCAAGCAAACAGCTTGTTTGAAGAACACCAAGATAAATGGGCAATCGTTGCTGGTATGAACTTACCAATGTTGATTGAAGCTTTTGCATCACGCTTCTCGATGAACACAGCACATGAAATTGCTGCGAATATTTTGGGCACGGCCAAAGAAGGTGTTAAAGTAAAACCTGAAGCATTAGAGCCGGCAACTGCAACAGTTACTGCTGCTGCTAAACCATCAAATGCAGGCGCTCCTGGTAAATTTGATTACGTGTTGGCACGTATCGATTCTCGTTTACTTCACGGACAAGTTGCGACTGCTTGGACAAAAACTACTCAGCCTACACGTATTATCGTTGTATCTGATGCAGTAGCTAAGGATGATCTTCGTAAGAAATTGATCCAACAAGCTGCTCCTCCAGGTGTAAAGGCACACGTTGTTCCTGTCAATAAAATGATTGAACTTGCAAAAGATGATCAACACTTCGGCGGCCAGCGCGCGTTACTTCTTTTTGAAAACCCGCAAGACGCGCTTAGAGCGGTTGAAGGGGGTGTTCCATTGAAGACAATCAACGTTGGTTCTATGGCACACTCACCTGGTAAAGTTCAACCGAATAAGGTATTGGCTTTTAGCCAAGGTGATATTGATACTTTTAAAAAGTTAAAAGAACTTGGTATGAACTTTGATGTTCGCAAAGTTCCGAATGATTCAAAAGGCGACATGAATGAAATTATCAAGAGGGCTCAAGAAGAGTTAAACAAACAAAAATAATCCAGAGAAAACGGAGGATTAATAATTATGGATTTGAATGTGATTCAAATAATATTAGTCTTTATCGTAGCATTTTTAGCTGGTATGGAAGGAATTTTGGATGAATTCCAATTCCACCAACCACTTGTTGCTTGTACGTTAATTGGCTTAGTTACAGGAAACTTAGTACCATGTCTGATCTTAGGCGGTACGCTTCAACTGATTGCTTTAGGTTGGGCAAACATCGGAGCTGCCGTAGCTCCGGATGCTGCGTTAGCTTCAGTTGCATCTGCTATTATTTTAGTTTTAAGTGGACAAGGTAAAGCCGGTGTGGCTTCCGCAATTGCGATTGCTGTTCCGCTTGCAGTTGCTGGACTTTTATTAACAATCATCGTTCGTACTCTTGCAACAGCAATCGTCCACTTTATGGATGCTGCAGCTCAAGAAGGAAACATCAGAAAAGTTGAATTTTGGCAAATCATTGCTATCTGCATGCAGGGGTTACGTATTGCCATCCCAGCTTTATTAATCGTAGCAGTTGGTGCAGGTCCGGTTAGTCACTTACTCTCATCTATGCCAACTTGGTTGACGGGCGGTTTAGCAATCGGTGGGGGAATGGTCGTAGCCGTTGGTTATGCAATGGTTATTAACATGATGGCTACAAAAGAAGTATGGCCTTTCTTCGTGATTGGTTTTGTATTAGCATGTATCTCACAAATTACACTTATCGGTCTTGGTGCAATCGGTGTGGCTCTTGCACTTATCTATTTAGCGCTTTCGAAACAAGGCGGTTCAGGTAATGGCGGAGGCTCAAACACTGGTGATCCACTAGGCGATATTATTGATAGTTACTAAGAAGGAGGGCGCATAAAAATGGCAAATGAATTAAGATTATCAAAAAAAGATCGTATTTCTGTTTGGTGGCGTTCAACCTTCATTCAAGGTTCTTGGAACTATGAACGTATGCAAAACGGTGGCTGGGCATATTCAATGATTCCCGCAATCAAGAAATTATATAAAACAAAAGAAGACCAATCTGCTGCACTAAAGCGTCACTTGGAGTTCTTTAATACTCACCCATATGTAGCTTCACCTATTATTGGTGTAACTTTAGCGCTTGAAGAAGAACGTGCTAATGGTGCGCCGGTTGACGACACAGCCATTCAAGGTGTTAAAGTCGGTATGATGGGGCCTTTAGCAGGTATCGGGGATCCAGTTTTCTGGTTCACGGTTAGACCAATCCTTGGTGCGTTAGGTGCTTCTCTTGCTTTGACCGGTAACATCCTTGGGCCGATTATTTTCTTCGTACTATGGAACTTGATTCGGATGGGATTCACTTGGTATACGCAAGAATTTGGTTACAAAGCTGGTTCTAAAATTACTGATGACTTATCTGGCGGACTACTTCAAGATATTACGAAAGGTGCATCCATCCTGGGTATGTTCATTCTGGGTTCACTCGTTAACCGTTGGGTATCGGTAAAATTCACGCCAGTTGTATCCACAGTTAAACTTTCCAAAGGTGCTTATATCGACTGGAGTAATTTACCTGCTGGAGCACAAGGGATTAAAACTGCATTGGAACAGCAAGCTGGTGGTCTTTCATTAGAACCTGTTAAAGTAACTACTTTACAAGGCAACTTGGACAGCTTAATTCCTGGTTTAGCTGGATTGTTAATCACATTCCTTTGCATGTGGCTTCTTAAGAAGAAAGTATCTCCAATCGTTATGATTCTTGGCTTGTTCGTGGTTGGTATCGTCTTCCACTTAATTAACTTAATGTAAAACATGAGCAGCACCTCCTTGTATCGTTTTAGGAGGTGCTTTACATCTTTGTAAATATATTTTAGGGGGCTGCTATGCTTACTATTGGTTTTATTGGAAATGGGAAAAGCACTAACAGATATCATCTGCCTTTCGTACTGCAAAGAGAGAATATAAAGGTAAAAACAATTTATCAAAGAAATCCTAAGCATGAAAGCTGGGATCGGATTGCAGGGGTAAAATATACTTCTGATTTAGATGAACTATTAAATGACAAGGACATTCAACTCATTGTTATTTGCACAAGACACGACAGTCATTATGAATACGCAAAATTAGTATTAGAACAGAATAAAAACTGTTTGGTTGAAAAGCCTTTTATGGAAACCTCAGAACAGGCAAAAGAAATATTTGCATTGGCAAGTGAGAAAGGGTTAATCGTTCAGACGTATCAAAACAGACGTTTTGATAGTGATTTTTTAACCGTTCAAAAGGTCATTGAAGAAGGGAAATTAGGGGACTTGCTGGAAGTGGAAATGCATTATGACTATTATCGTCCCGAAGTACCAGAGTCTGCTCATTCTTTTAATCCCGCTGAGTCATTTTTATATGGACATGGCTGTCATACGCTGGATCAGGTCATCAGCTATTTTGGCAAGCCGGATGATATACATTATGATGTAAGGCAATTATTAGGACAAGGAAGAATGAATGATTATTTTGATTTGGATTTATATTATGGCAAGTTAAAGGTGTCTGTAAAATCCAGTTATTTTAGACTTAAAGAAAGACCGAGCTTCGTCGTTTATGGGAAAAAGGGCTGCTTTGTGAAATATTCGAAAGATCGTCAGGAAGAACATTTAAAGTTATTTTACATGCCTGATCACAAAGACTTTGGTATCGATACAATAAACCATTATGGTGTACTGACATATATTGATGAAGAAGGTACTATCCACGAAGAAAAAGTGAAATCTGTAAATGGTGATTATGGAAGAGTATATGATGATTTATATGAAGCGATCATAACTGGTAAAGATAAAACCATTACAGACGAACAGACACTGCTGCAAATGGAAATATTAGAAACTGGAGTTAAAAACTTAAAATAAAATAAAATAAGGTTTTTATAAATTTTCGAGTGTCAGCCACCACAACAGGTTTGCGGTGGCTGACATTTTTTTCGCCGAAAGTTTAGCCGGTCTTCTGTGACACCTCCTTTATTCGCGATTCTCCCTCTTCTGGTTTACCGCCTCATTTAAGTAATTTAAGTTGCAGAAAAGCTGCCGCCGTTTACGTGGAGTGTTTGCCCTGTAATATAGTGAGAATCTTGGCTTGCAAGGAATACATAAGTTGGCGCTAGTTCAAAGGGCTGTGCAGCACGTCCAAAAGGTGTACTGGTGCCCCATGTTGCTGCTTCTTCTGCCGAGAATGCAGAGGGAATCAATGGTGTCCAAGTATGTCCGGGTGCTACGGCGTTGACACGAATACCCTGTTCAATAATAGATAGTGAGAGTGAACGTGTAAAAGAAATAACGGCCCCTTTAGTAGCAGAATAATCAATTAATGATTTTTCTCCATTGTAGGCTACTACTGAAGCTGTATTAATAATGGAACTCCAAGGCTTTAAATAAGGCAGCGCTGCCTGTGTCATAAAGAAGTAGGAAAAAATGTTAGCTGCGAAGGTAGAAATGAGTTGTTCTTCCGATATATCTAAAAGTGATGGTTGTGGATAGACCACCCCAATATTATTGACAAGGATATTTAGTTTTCCAAAGGCTTTTATGGTATGTTCTACAACCTTCATACATTGATCTTTATAGCGAAGGTCTGCAGAAAGGAGTATGCATCTTCTTCCTATTTCTTCAATTTTAGCTT
>JAUZQA010000312.1 GCA_030705665.1 Bacillota bacterium | reverse complement strand
CGAAGTATCATGGGCAGAATTTAGAGCAATGTTGGAATACAAAGCCAAATGGTACGGAAAGAAAGTAGTAGCGGTTAACCCGCAATACACTTCTCAAACGTGCAACCAATGTGGACACGTCTCCAACAAAAATAGAAAAACTCAAGCAGACTTTGAATGTGTTTCTTGCGGGCATAAGGATAATGCCGATAGAAATGCATCCAAAAACATCTTGACATTAGCACTAAAACAAGTCACAGTAGCATGTTAAGAACAAACTGGATTTACCGCAGGAGACATCTTTTTCAGTCGTTTGTACTGCTAACCGTTGGTTCGACGGGGATAGCCTAATCAATTAGGGTTCGTGAGAATCCCGTACTTAGGAATCTCGGTACTTTAGTGCCGAGTAGTTCAATCAAAAGACCGAATCGTCTTGTCATCACCTGGAACAATTCTCGGGTGTTTTCCATTATTTTCACCTCTGATTATTTGTAAATTGCAAGCAATTTTTCTAAAGATATTTCAATAATTATTTTGATCTTGAAGGTCAAAAGTAAAAAGAGCTGCAAAATTGCAGCTCGAACACTTATTTTATCGCAGCGGGAATTTTATGAATAAATTGGAGTGCCTGGCCTGTACCGATTGCTACAGCCTCCAAGGGACTTGGGGCAAGATGGACAGGAACAATAATCTGTGAACTTAACCATTCCTCCATCCCGTTGAGTAAGGAGCCGCCGCCAGTTAAAATAACGCCGCGGTCCACGATGTCTCCGCTCAATTCGGCAGGACAATCTTCAAGGGTAGCTCGAATTGCCTCAAGAATTTGAGCAAGACACTCTCGCATTGCTTTATTCACTTCACGGGAAGAAAGCGTAACGGTTTTTGGAAGACCCGTTACAAGATCGCGGCCTCGAATTTCCATTAAAACCTCTTCATGGTTTTCAACAGCATTCCCAATTTCCATTTTGATATTTTCCGCTGTACGTTCTCCGATTAACACATTATATTCTTTACGGACATGCTGAATGATCTCTTCATCGAGCTTGTCCCCGCCAACACGAATCGAATGACACGCAACAATTCCGCCAAAAGAAATGATTGCCACTTCCGTCGTACCGCCGCCAATGTCGACAACCACATTGGCTACCGGTTCATCAACTGGCAGTCCAGCACCAATTGCCGCAGCAACAGGTTCTTCAATTAAGGTTACTTTTTTTGCACCTGCATTTCGAACGGCGTCTTCGATCGCTCTTCGTTCCACACTTGTGGAGCCGGATGGTGCACAAACAACGACACTTGGCTTGCGGAGCGAAAACCCTACTATTTTAGCCACCTTGTTCATCACATGTTTTAACATTTCCGTTGTCACACTAAAATCAGCAATAACACCGTCTTTTAATGGACGGATCGCCACAATCTTACCTGGTGTTTTTCCAATCATTTCTTTTGCTTCATGTCCGACGGCTAGCACATTTTTTGTTACTGTATCGATTGCCACTACGGACGGTTCATTTAAAGCGATTCCTTTTGTTTTGCTATATACAAGGATGTTTGCTGTTCCCAAGTCTATTCCAATCTCTGATGTAGATAACATGATATTCACCTTTTTCTATAGTTTCATACAGTATAAGTTTAGTAGAAGGCGAACGATAATTGGGGGTTGAACCCGGAATGTAAAGGAAACGTTAATTTTGTAACCTTTGCTTAAAAAATGTCGTGTAAGTGCATAGAATGTATTATTTTTGATTATACTTATTTGATGTTCTACTGCTTGTTTGTATGATACGATAGGGCAGAGCCCAAAAAGAAAAGGCAGTGTGAAAAAATTGGATTCTAAACAAAAGGTTTTGGTTATAATTGGACCGACTGCAGTAGGAAAAACCAAGCTAAGTATAGAACTGGCAAAAAGATTAAATGGTGAAATTATTAGCGGGGATTCAATGCAGATTTATCGGGGAATGGACATTGGAACCGCCAAAATAACGATGCAAGAGATGGAAGGGATTCCCCATTATTTGATGGATATTAAGGATCCTGATGAAAGCTTTTCAGTTGCCGAATTTCAAGAACTTGTCCGTGCTAAAATTGCGGAAATAAACGGGCGTGGAAAGCTTCCCATGATTGTCGGAGGCACCGGACTGTATATTCAGTCTGTTATATATGATTATCAATTTTCTGAAGCTCCTGCGGATGAAACGCTAAGGACTAAGCTCGAGGAAAGAGCGAAGGAAATAGGCAATGAGGCGCTTCACCATGAATTAAGTCAAATTGATCCAAAAAGTGCCAGTCAAATCCATCCGAATAATGTCAGAAGGGTCATTCGAGCCTTAGAAATTTATTATCGGACTGGTAAAACGATGAGCCAAACACAAGAGGTGCAGCAGCCTGAGCCACTATATGACACAGCACTTGTTGGCCTGACAATGGACCGTGAAAAATTGTATGATCGGATTAATCTCCGTGTGGAGCTTATGGTTGAACAAGGGTTAATGAAGGAAGTGCAAATGCTTTACGATCAAGGGCTGCGTGATTGTCAATCCATTCAGGCGATTGGCTATAAAGAAATTTATGAATATCTGGATGGGCATATCAGCTTTAATGAAGCCATTGAAAACTTGAAAAAAAATTCTCGTCACTATGCAAAAAGACAACTTACTTGGTTTCGAAACAAAATGGATGTACAATGGTTTGATATGACGGATACTCTTGATTTGGAGAAAAAAATAATCGGAATTTCTCGTTATGTGGAAGGAAAGCTTCAGTTAAAATCGAATACATATTAGTAGAGATTAAAGAGGAGGATTTACAAAATGAAAACAGCTATTAACATTCAGGACCAATTTTTAAACCAATTACGCAAGGACGGCACAAACGTAACCGTATTTTTACTAAACGGATTTCAAATAAGAGGTCAAATTAAAGGATTTGATAACTTTACAGTGCTTTTTGAATCGGAAGGAAAACAACAGCTTGTTTTTAAACATGCGATTTCTACATTCGCACCGCAAAAAAATGTACATCTTGACCTTGACCCACAATAAGTAGAAGTACCAGCAAAGAGCCCATTCCCGCGGGCTCTTTTTCTTTTCCCCAATTTTAATACTAATACTATTGATTTCCACTGAATACACATAGTATGAAGGAAACTCACTTGGTAAGTGTACAATCCTATCTGAGCGGCAAGGATGATATCCTTTTTTAGGTAGTTAAATTCCGCCGGATGCATGGACGACCGAAAGGCTAAAAAAAGTGACTAGAGGGTAGCCAATGGGGCTTATTGACGACCGAATGGTTACTAAAAGTGACTAGAGGGTAGCCAATAGGGCTTATTGACGACCGAATGGTTACTAAAAGTGACAAGAAGGTAGCCAATAGAGCTTATTGACGACCAAATGGTCAAAAAAACGACTCAAAGGTAGTCAATGAAGTATATACAACAAAATAAAAATAAAGCTCACAAGCGTAGATTGTTTGCGAAAAATGCGAGGTGAAGGCTTTGGATCAACCGATTCGAATGAAAAGTAATGGTCAAATCACTATTTCCCTCAACTCTCAACGAAGAGTGCTGCCAAAAGAGTTGCCGGATTTCCAAGTTGTTCCAAAGGATATACCCCCAGAGCATTCAGCATTAAAGGAAATCGAAGAAGAGCTCGGGGCATTGGTTGGCATGAATGAAATGAAACGAATGATTAAAGAAATTTATGCCTGGATTTATGTCAATAAAAAGCGGGAAGAAATAGGATTAAAAGCTGGAAAACAAGCCCTGCATATGATGTTTAAAGGGAATCCAGGCACAGGGAAAACGACTGTAGCTCGTTTAATTGGCAAGCTTTTTCAAAAAATGAACGTACTCTCGAAGGGTCATTTGATTGAAGCAGAACGTGCGGACCTCGTCGGGGAATATATCGGCCATACGGCGCAAAAAACAAGAGATCTGGTTAAAAAAGCGCAGGGCGGCATTCTGTTTATTGATGAGGCCTATTCATTGGGAAGGGGCGGAGAAAAGGATTTCGGCAAGGAAGCGATTGACACCCTCGTAAAACATATGGAGGATAAGCAGCATGAATTTATTTTAATCCTCGCTGGCTATTCCCGCGAAATGGAATATTTTCTTACCTTGAACCCTGGATTGCACTCGCGGTTTCCGCTCGTCATCGATTTTCCTGATTATGATATTGAACAATTAATGGAAATTGGCGACAGGATGCTAAAGGAGCGGGAATACACCCTTAGTCATGAAGCGGAGAAAAAACTGAGGGATCATTTAATTTGGGTCAAAGCGATTCTCAATCCAAATAGTTTTTCAAATGGGCGTTATGTCCGCAATGTAATCGAAAAATCGATTCGTGCCCAAGCGATGCGAATCCTGATGCAAAATCATTTTGATAAACATGAACTAATGACCTTAAGAAGTAATGACCTCGTATTTGAGGAAGATTAAAAAAAGAGCCGACTCGGCTCTTTTTTGGCTAATAGGAAAGTAAAAATTTTTATCAAAATTTTTACTTTCCTATGTCGCATAAGTGCAACTACGCCTCTGTCTTCGCCCTTAGGGGCTCGCCAATCGGCGAGTTTTCTTTAGTTAAAAACCATTTCCCTGCGTAAAATTGCTTTTAAGTTTAATGATCGGAAGCTTCCAATCAAACGTATAAGAAAGGACACGCATAATGGTGATTACGATAAATAAGACATAAAGTTCAAGTGGTGAGGTCGCAATTTTTAACCCGATAATCAGGCCGGATAAAATGGTCCAGACCGCATAAATTTCAGACCGAAGAACACCCGGTTTTCTGCCTGCTAATAAATCGCGAATAATGCCTCCGCCAATACCGGTTAATACGGCGGCAACAATAACAGCACTTAATGGATGGCCCATTTTGACCGCATATAAGGCTCCTTGGATCGCAAAAGCAGAAAGGCCAATGGCATCACACAAGTTGCCCCATTTATCCCAATGTTTCAGGAGATTTTTTGGAAAAAGAAGTGCAGCTGTCATCGCGATTAAGGCAATTTCAAAAAATAACCCTTGATCCCAGAGTGTGGAAACTGGTACCCCAATCAAGAGGTTTCGAATCGCTCCACCGCCAAACGCTGTGACAATTCCTAAAAAATAAACACCTAAAATATCATATTCTTCTTCCATGGCCACAATCGCGCCGCTCACAGCAAAGGCAATCGTGCCAATCATACTTAATACTTCCCAGGTCATGCTAACGTTCCCCCAAGTAAAGATGCCGATGTGATAAAGACAACTTATTTTATCATGTTTATCACATAATGTTCACAACTTTTTGCAATTATTTTTCAAACTGGGGAAAATTAGAGTATCTATGAT
>JAUZQA010000311.1 GCA_030705665.1 Bacillota bacterium | reverse complement strand
TTAATATCTACAGCAGTTACATAATAATCACCATCTGAAGCTGTATAGCTAAGAGAAGAACCGGCTTTAATGCTTGCTACTCTATGTGTAAATAACCCGCTTTTGTACACCCGATAGCCGATAATGTCTGGTTCAGGAACAGGGCTCCATGACAAAGTATTTCCTGAAACGTTCAAAGTGACGCTGGCAGGCTGTTTTCCGTTTTCTTCAATCTTTGCACCCGGGACAAAAATAGAAGCCCAACGGTCTTTTTTAGGAATGAGTTGATTATAATCAGTAAAATTATGGCCGACTAAACGATTGATAAAATCTGGATTTAGCATAAGTCCTTTTTGAGCAAAATCATCTGGTGTAGAATCATCAGCTAAATATCTACGTCCATTCACTTCAACATATTTTCCACTAATAAGACTGTCATCTTCCTCTTTTGGAGCAAATTTTGAATTAAAATAATCACTTTCCACAAGACCTGCATCTGAACATGTCTTAGACGGTAGCAAACCAGAAACCCCACAATAGGAAAGCTTTACAATTCCATCAGGTTTTTTAAATTCCTCTTTTGGAGCAATTAAGTCAGGCTTAACATCATAGGCGGAATTAATTAAATCTGCCCAAAGATTATTTGTTCTTTGACTATAAGTCAAACTTTCTTTGGACTGCAGCGATTTCGGCGTGTCATATCCTGTCCAAATTCCAAAAGTTACATTTGGATTAGTGGCCACGAACCAAGAATCAAAGTAATCCACGCCCGTTCCAGTTTTGCCGGCCCAATCAGCTTTGAACTTTAACTCTCCATTGATGCCCGCGGCGGTACCTTTACTTATAACATCCCTCATCATATCAAGGGTTAAAAAGGCTGTTTGCGGGGAAAAGACGTCAACCGGCTTTACTTCATGCTGATAAACGATCTTACCATGTTTATCGACAATTTTATCAATCAAATAAGCATCAATAAATTTCCCATCATTGGCGAATGTTGTAAAAGCATTCGTATTTTCCTCAACAGTAACACCGTGTTTAAGTGAACCAATGGCTGTTGCCAGATTTGTATAGTCATCCTTTACAAGGGATGTAAAACCCATTTTCTCTAAGTACTTTGCGGGATTTTGACTGACGATATCTTTGTAAAGCTTTACGGCTGGAACGTTATAGGACTTTGTAAGAGCATACCTCGTAGAAACCAAGCCGCTATAACGAAGATCATAGTTATGCGGCCATGGATTATTCGGGTCCTCTGGGTTTAACTTTAAGGCCACATCGGGCAGAACGGTTCCCGGTGATGCTTTCCCAAGTTCAAAGGCTGGAGCATAAACAAGAAGCGGCTTCATCGTCGAGCCATTTTGGCGAATGGCACTTGTCGCATGGTTAAGCTGCTGTCTGTTATAATCTCTGCCGCCTACAAAGCTAATAATTTTCCCGGTTTTATTTTCGATCAGCATGGCTCCCACTTCAACCGGCTCCATGATTGTTGTACTCTCGCCTGTGTTGGGGTCTTTAACAACCTGTGGTTTATCAGGCCCATATGAGGGATACTGATCTTTAGCTTTTTGCATGGCATCATAAATATCTTTATTAATCGTCGTATGAATTTCATAACCTTTTTGCCGAAGATCACGGCCTGCTAAAGATATATATTTATTTTTAAGGTTTTGATCCTTATCAAATGTCTTTTCATCAATCCCATCGTTTTTTGCGAGTATTGGAGCAAGTACTTGGCTGGCCCGGTTTTCTATTTCCACAGTAAGCCATGGGTATTTTTCATTTGGATTATCTTTTGATGGAACAAAGTCTTTAGAGATGTTATACGCTGATGCTTCTGCGAATTGGCTATGATTGATATAACCGCCATCATACATCCTCTTTAAGACTGTTTTCATTCTGGAAATTCCAGGCTGAAGATCACTTTTAACTGTACCATCCTTGGTAAACGGTGTGTAACCAAAAGGACTTTGTGGAAGGCCGGCAATAAAGGCAGCTTCAGGTAATGTTAAATCTTTTACGTTTTTTCCAAAAATTCCTTCAGCAGCTGTCCCGACACCTGCAATATTTTTCCCCGACGAATTTCTTCCAAATGTAGACACATTTAAATAGGCTTCAAGGATCTCTTTTTTAGAAAAAAATTTCTCTAAACGAAGCGCAAGCAAAATTTCATTTGCTTTTCGTTGAAAAGAAACTTCATCTGTTAAGATCTGATTTTTAATTAATTGTTGTGTCAGGGTGCTTCCTCCAGTTTGAACAGGGGAATGTGTGACCGTTTGTAAAAAGGCTCGGAGGATTGATTTGGGGACAACCCCCTTATGCTGATAAAAATACTCATCCTCTGTAGCGACTACAGCATTAATTAAATATTTGGATACTTGATCAAGCTTTACTTCATCACGGTCTAAGTCTGAATTTAGTTTTCCGAGATAAACATCATTTGAAAAATAAAGATTGGATGTCTCGGTATAGTCATAAATATCTTTTTTCATACTGCTATAGGAGCGGATGGGTTCATCCTTCACAAGAGAGGCAAAGAAACCAGCACCTAATCCAACACCAAAACTGATGCAGAGAATAACAATAGTAAAAAAAATAAGGATAATATTCCAAAAAGTCTGCCGCTTCTTTCTATCTTTTCCTATATTTTCTCTTGATTTTATTTTTGTTAGCCAACTATCTTTCATCGCACACCTCCTTATAAAATCAACAATATTATAGCATATAGGCATAATGTATTAGACACTATTCCCCATATTTTGAGATTCCCGCAATAGGTTTGACATTATACATGAAATTGTGGTAAAAAAGTGATAAGTTTAATTTTATTAGAGGCTATGAAGGAAAATCCTACGAGTAGTTTTTCTATCCCTGTTTTTAGAGAGCTGGCGGCAGGTGCAAGCTAGTACATATAGAAAAATGAATTACTTTCTGGAGCTTTTGCCGTGAATGAAAATAGTAGCGGTGAACGGTTTTAACCGTTAAATTTTGAGGTGGAGGATTGTTATCCTCAAGCCGGGTGGTACCGCGCATAAGTTTGCGTCCCTGCATATTTGCAGGGGCGTTTTATTTTTTTTAGAGAGGGTTGATGAAATGGAATTATTACAGGATTTACAATGGCGGGGCATTATCTATCAGCAAACAGATGAGGAAGGAATTAAAGAAGTATTAGATAAAGAAAGTATCTCACTTTATTGCGGTGTTGACCCAACAGCGGATAGTATGCACATTGGCCATTTGCTGCCATTTTTAACGTTAAGACGGTTTCAGGCACAAGGGCACCGTCCGATTGTGTTAGTGGGCGGCGCAACAGGCCTTATTGGGGACCCAAGCGGTAAAAGTGAAGAGCGGAATTTGCAAACGTTAGAAGCAGTCGGCCATAATGTTTCCTGCATTAAAAAACAATTGGAGAAAATTTTTAATTTTGAAGGCGACAATGGCGCTATCATGGTGAACAACTACGATTGGGCTGGCTCCATGGATATCGTTACATTTTTACGTGATATCGGTAAACATATAGGCGTTAATTATATGCTTGCAAAAGATACAATCGCAAATCGGCTTGAGACAGGTATTTCTTTTACAGAATTCACTTATACCATTTTACAGGCAATGGATTTTCTTCATTTGTATGAGCACCATAATTGCAAATTGCAAATTGGCGGCAGTGATCAATGGGGAAATATTACAACAGGTCTGGAATTAATCCGCAAGATGATGCCAGAAGGTTCGAAAGCATTTGGTTTAACGATTCCGCTCGTCACGAAGGCAGATGGAACAAAGTTCGGAAAAACAGAGAGCGGTGCAGTGTGGCTTGATCCTGAAAAGACAACACCATATGAGTTCTATCAGTTCTGGATTAATACTGCTGATGCTGATGTTGTTAAATACTTAAAGTTTTTCACTTTCTTAAGCAAAGAAGAAATTGAGTCATTAGAAAAATCTGTCCAAGAAGAAGCGCATCTTCGCAAAGCACAAAAGGCACTTGCTGAGGAAATGACACGGTTAATTCATGGCGATGAGTCCCTGCAGCAGGCGATCAAAATTTCTGAAGCTTTATTTAGTGGAGATGTAAAAAACCTTTCTGCTGCAGAAATCAAACAAGGATTTAAAGATGTTCCTTCCTATCAGGTTGAGGAAGGAACTGAAACAAATCTAGTTGATTTGCTTGTTGCAGCGAAAATTTCGCCATCAAAGCGTCAAGCCCGCGAAGATATTACAAATGGTGCCGTTTCATTAAATGGGGAACGAGTTACCGACACCAGCTATACTTTACTGGATGCTGACAAGATTGAAGGAAAGTATACAATCATCCGCCGAGGGAAAAAGAAGTATTATTTAATTAAATATTGATTTTCGACCCAATCTTTTAACAGAGCTAATAAAAAGTGACAAATAAAAACCCCTAGAACCAATGATTTAATATGGTTTCTAGGGGTTTTATTATTTACAAAGTTTATACTTTATTTAAAAATGAATGAAAGGGGACTATTAACGAGAGTACATAAAATGAAAGGTATAGAGTTTTGAAAACTTTTCCAAAAAGTGTGATTCTATTCACCATGGATAAATCTCCTGTATGGTAGATTAATACTACATATGTTAATGGATGGCTTTAATAAGCCATAACTTATGATTTACTTGCTAGATAAAAACCAGAAGAAGGTGATTTTTTTTATGTACCATAGGATATGGACTTTTGCCAATGTCGTTCTTGTTTTACTCTCCATTATTTACATTTGGTTCCTTCGTCCACATGACAACACATTGATTGTGATCAGTCAGTTTTTAGCGCAGATAGCTATGATTTTATTTGTCTTTAATGTGAATATGTATTTTATTTTCTTAATTATTCGGAAAACGAAACAGAGAGAGATTAAAGTTCGTCTTGCAACTTTCTCAAGATATTTTATGAAATGGCATATAAAAATCGCGATTACTGCCACCCTTCTAATTATTGCCCATGTGTTGATTAACTTTTTTAAAATGGGACCGCTCATTGGATATGAAAATATCAAGATGATAATGGGGTATAGTACATTTATATTTTTAATGATTACATTGTTTGGGGGATACCTTCGTCACAAAAAAGCATCAGGATTTCGAAAAAAATTCCATCGAACGATAGCATTCGTATTTATCGTTTTATTATTGATACATATGTTTATTCCGATTTAGCCATTAGAGCCCAAAGACATAAAAAAAATCCCGAGAAACATTGATAAACAAGGTTTCTTGGGATTTTTTTAATGCCTTTTACAAAGCATTTTAATTAACGAGAGTAGAACTCAACGATAAGTGCTTCGTTAATTTCAGCAGGTAATTCAGAACGCTCTGGTA
>JAUZQA010000310.1 GCA_030705665.1 Bacillota bacterium | reverse complement strand
CCCGAGCAACAGCTTTTCGAGCATTCACGGGTTTATGCACGCGATCGTATCTAATGGAATGTTGGTTGGTATTATGCTTGCTGTTATGCTTGAAAATGTCATTCCTTGGTCACGGCTAGAATCCCGCATGGATTAAGGCAAAATCACAAAATAGGTAAAAAACAAGCCCGCGAGATTTTTAGCTCGTGGGCTTGTTTTTTTATCATAATGCTTAGCTGATTCTTTGTTCTTTCCTTTGCTTGGCTTCTTTTTTGCCAAACAATGTTTCGATAACTGGGTTTGTTTTTTCTTGTGCCTTTTTGGCAAACATAGGGTTTAAAACAACAAGTACCCCAATGTTAACTAAAAGCCCCCAGAATCCTTCATATGCACCAAATGATTGGTGGGTTGCATAAAGGAAAGCTAATACGGCCATTCCTGCAATAAAACCAGATAGGGCGGCTTCTTTTGAAAGTTTTCTCCAGAAAAGACTGAAGACAACAGCTGGGAATATTTGCACGATACCTGATACACCCATTAACTGTAATGAAATAAGGGCGTTAGGGAAAAGTAAACCAAACAATAACGCAAGTCCGATAACCACAAATACCATATAACGTGTAACCATTGTCATTGTAGCTCCTGATGCTTTTGGATTTATCACATCACGAAAGATATTGTTTGCAAACAGACTTGACGCTCCGATTGCCATGATGGAACATGGTACCAATGATGCTAATGCAATTGTAGCATAAGCAAATCCTTGCGTTGTACCGCCATATGACATATGGATTAATTCTAGGAAAGCAAAACGCGGGTCAGTTCCTTTTGGAATAACTAAGAATGCTGTAATTCCCAAGAAAGTAACGAGCATTAAAACAATGTTATAGAAAGGCAGGACAATCGCATTTTTTCTTAATGAATTCCCACTTTTTGAACTAAATACACCTGTAGCTGTATGTGGCCACATAAATAGTGCCATCGCAGAGATCAATGCTGCAGTTGAGAACCATAACATCCCTTTTGGACCAGAGGTAGGCAATGTAAGCATATGTGGTGCTTTTGCAACAGTTGTGTTCATCATATTGCCCCAGCTGCCAAAGTGGATCATTGGTATAGAAACAACCATGTACAACATGATAATCCAAACTAAAATATCTTTAATAATAGCTGTATAGGTTGGTGCTTTAATTCCAGCAAAGAAAGTATAAAATGCAACAAGTAAGAATGAAACAACAACAACAAATGTGATATTAATATAACCTGTTCCGGCTACTCGTAATGTATCCTGGATTCCACTTAATTGTAAGTCAATGTACGGAATCAACATTAACACACCGTTTATCGCAATTAATACAGAGAATAATTTACTGTCAAATCGGCCTCTAACATAATCTGCGAGTGTTGTAAAATTATGTTCCTTACCGACCTTCCAAATCTTTGGTAAAAAGAAATATGCTAGCGGGTAGGCCAAAACAACATATGGCGTTGCAAAAAAGGCAACACTTCCGCCAGTATAAGCAGAACTAGTTAGACCTAAAAATGTATAAGCAGTATACACGTCAGCCCCGATCAGAAACCAAACAAATAAGCTTCCTAGACGCCTGCCGCCAACAGACCATTCTTCAACAGAACTGCGTGACTCTTTGCTTCTGCCTGCGTAGAAACCAATTCCAATAACAATTAGCACGATGATTGAAGTAACAATGAGAGCGGTTAGATTTCCTTTCATTCTTCAATTTCCCCCCTTGACTTCTGAATTCTGTATACAGCCCATGTAAAAATTGGTGTAAGGATCATCCAAATGAGCAGCCAAAAGTGAAACAATGGAAACCCTAATATAATCGGATTCATTTTATTCACTAATGGCAGCGCTGCCAATTGAGCGAGAAAAGGAATAAGTACCAATATAAAAATTAATGGCTTCAATTTAATACCCCCTATGAATGCGTTTTCATATCACAATTTGATTATATCAAGCGCTTTTTGAAAGGGGGGTTTTTCATCTTATCATGTTGAAAACGTATTCTAAGATGTCATAATTCAATCCTGTTGCGTAAGTCTTTGACATAATTTCGACTCACAGGTACTTCAGATTGCTTTGCATCCTCCATAATCAAATTGTAAGAGCCGCTGAACCATGTCCGTAACTCTTTTATATGATCTAAATTGACTAAATAGCTTTTATGGGTCCGAAAAAACGAAAACACTTCAAGTTTCTCAAAAAGGTCACTAAGGGTATAGGTGGCCTTTATTTGTTCCACTCTTGTATGAATAATGACTTCGCGTCCTTGTTTCTCGATAAAATAAATTTCTTTTGGTGATAAATAAGTTATCCCATTTTCTGTTTCAATGGCTAATTTGTTTCTTGAGTGATCGGTTTTTAGTTGATTTTCCTGTAACAAAGATCTATATGTATCGATTACCTCAACAAGGTCTTCTAAATCGTAAGGCTTTAAAAGGTAATGGAATGCACGAAGCTTAAAGGCCTCAATCGCATATTGGTCATACGCTGTTAAGAAAACGATCTGAATCGAAAAATCAAATTCTTTTAATAGCTCAGCGACCTGCAATCCAGATAAATCGGGGAGCCCGATATCAAGAAACAGAAGGTCCGGTTTAAGTTCCTTCGTTTTCTTTACAGCCTCCATCCCAGTGGCTGCTTCACCAAGCAATTCAATCCCATTTATTTCACTAAGCATATAGGCTAGCTCCTCACGAGCAGGCTTTTCATCGTCAACAATAAATACTCGAATTGTCATCATTATCATCTCTTAACTTATTTTTTGTAAAAAACTAAAGGGGGACTTCGTCATTAGGACGAATAAATGATACTAACGTTCCTTTTCCAATCTGGGACTCGATTGTAAACTGGGCTTTATCACCAAAATGATAGAAAAGGCGCTCCTGGATATTTTTTAAAGCAAATCCCATATGTTCTTGGTTATCTTCCTTAACTATATTAGTTTCCATTCCTTTTCCATTGTCTAAAATAGAAATTTCGACCCCATTTGTTATTTTCAATACGCTGATTTTTATCCAACCATCACTGCTCAGTTCTTTGATTCCATGGACAACGGCATTTTCTACAAGAGGCTGGATCGTTAAGGAGGGAATTGTAAAGTCAAGGCAATTTTCATCTAACACCCATTCAACCTGTAATCGATCTCCTATTCTTGCTTTTACTAAATTCAAGTAGATTTTTACATGCTCTAATTCTTCATTAATCGTAATAAGATCTTGGTGTACACTCTGCATATTTTTTCGCAAATATTTGGCCAACTGGGTAATCATTTTTCTTGACTCTTCAGGTGAAGTCCTAATCAAGGATTTTATTGTGTTTAACACATTAAATAAAAAATGGGGGTCCATTTGCGCCTGTAGTGCTTTAATTTCCGCATTAGTCACCAAATGTGCCTGTCTTTCTGCTTCGGCTAAAGCGTACTGCTGGCTAAACAATTGACCTAATCCGTTTAAAATAGCTGTCATTTCTGCGGTTTGAAGTTCCTGTTTCCTCTTGTAAAAAAGCTGGAAGGCCCCAATTTTATGTGAATGATATTCGATTGGCAACATTGCTTTAAACGGGGTCAACTCACCTTGCTGAAAAAGAATGTTATCTTCTTGGTGAAAGATAATGCCAGTTGCTCCAGTTTCTCGAAGCAGTGCCTGCCCAATTTCCGTTACAGCTTTTTTTAGTGGCTTTCGCCAATATGATAGGGTGCTTTCCGCAATTCGCAGGGCTTTTTGAGCATAATAAGCTCCTATTCGCTCCTCCTCAAATGTTACTTGGATGAGAATGACAAAAAAAGAAGCAACACCTAAGCTATTTGCTAATATTTGCGGAATTCCAATTAATTGAACAAGGGACAGTGCTCGACCAAAAGGGTGGGCCAGCAGTAAAATGACTGCCATCTGTAAAGTTTCAGAGAGAAGCCCTACCAAAAAGGATATAAGGATGGAAGACTTTTGCCGATATCGCTTTTTAAGCGAATTTTTCATTAGTCCTGCTAAAATACCCTCAAGTATCGATGCAACCAAACAGGGAAAAGCAACAAATCCGCCTAAGTAATAACGATGTATTCCGGCAATCAATCCCACGCATATTCCAGCGCGGACCCCGCCAAATAAACCGGCAATGACTATACCAATAGTCCTGGCTGTTGCAATTGCTTCCCAGCCTGAAATTTTATTAATCCAGGGAGTTTCTCGATACCCGATGCCTGTTACTGGTAACCCGGAATAGGTGCCTAAAATGGCAAAAAAACTAAACAATAATATAAAAAGCCAAATATTTTTATTTTCTTCCTGATAATGCATAAAATGGCGCAGCTTTTGCATCCTGGAAAATATAAACGCCATCGCAATTAAAAAGCCAACACGCTCAAATTGTTCAACTAAAAGCAAGAGCATGATCCAATCCTCCTGTTAAAAGTAAAATAGCAGCTATCAACTAGTCTACTTAAAATAGGTGCCTGTTTTTGTTTATTGTTAATATTTAACAAAAAGCAGCCCCATAAGCATTTATGAAGTATAATTGACAATATTAATATGCTCATCAAGCGTATTACTTTGCACCTGTGTTTGTCATGATTCTCTCACAAATGTTCCTTAAGGAACAAATGGAATTTTCAAAACCATTAATCAAAAAAATGCTAAATAGATTAATAAACAGTGGGAAGCATTCGTTTCTCACTGTAACTGGAATAGAGGTGAATGAAAATGTATTGGACTCCTTTATTTGAAAATGATGTACCAAAATCCCTCTTCTCTTAATGGAGTGAAGGTGACAACATCTCTCCGTTAGGAGCAATTTCGACCTAATAAAAGACGGAGGGTATAAAATTGAAAAACACCATTTTAGGTTCAATATATCTGGCATTAGCTTCAAGTATTTGGGGTGGTATGTACGTTGTTGTTAAAATTGTAGTATCGGTCATACCACCACTGGAACTTGTGTGGATGCGATATTTAGTGGCTATTGTCGCACTTCTCGCGATCGGCTTACTAACACGGCAAAAGTGGCGAATCAATAAACGCCATTTTTTCATAATCATACTTATTGGAATTATTGGTAATGCCATTTCAATTGTTACTCAGGAAACTGGTACCATGCTATCTTCAGCACAAATGGGAGCCATTATAACTTCTTCGACGCCAGCATTTATGGTTATTTTTGCTCGCCTACTCCTAAAAGAACGATTGACATTAAAAAAGGGATTCTCTGTTTGTTTAGCGACATTAGGGGTTTTTCTTATTGTTGGAGCAGGTCATGTGAATTTGTCCAGTAAACTTGGCGGTATTTCATTGCTTATTGCTGCTTTAACATGGGCACTTATGTCTGT
>JAUZQA010000031.1 GCA_030705665.1 Bacillota bacterium | reverse complement strand
TTTATGGGATGGAGAACACACTTAGTATAATCTAAAGCACTTTTTGTCACAAGAAGCGAATTTTTAAAATTAATTTTTCCTATATTAGCTGCATTTCTTGGTCAAGCATCCCATATATCTTAAATGGGAAGTTACAAAAAGGAAGAGGCATGTATATGAAAAATTTAATTTTAATCGGAATTTTTGTGTTAGCATTTTTCACCATCGGGGTTATGAACAATCGTGATTCTCAAATTCAAGAAAGTATCACATACTTTCCAATCGACCCTAAAGTAACCTTTACAGCAACAAATACATCGATTCATTTTCAAAAACCTCATCAGTCCGATAAATATATATTAAAATGGCAGATTGAATCTACACTTGACCGAAAGGCATATTTGCGACAGGATATTGGATTATTATTTTCAAATGGAAGATTAATGGCCAAACAAGGATATTGGAAACAAAACACGGATTATTTGATTCAAGAAAGAGAGATAGTAGGGAGGGAAAGCGCGCTTGTTCAAGCACTTTCGTTTCATTATGCTGAGCTTCATGAAAATCAGGAAAAGATTTTGAGTTCACAAAAAATGTCTGCAGACCAAATTTATGTTACTAATCAACAAAACCAACCTTTTCATAGCTTTCGTAATGCTTTTTCCAAACAAGAGCAGGAATGGAAGCAAAAACTTGATCAGCAAACAAAAGAATTCCTTAATCATAGCTGGGAGAAAGGCATCAGATATTTTTCAATAAACCCGGAACAATATGTTTTCTTCCCCTTAACTGATTTGTTTTTTAACCCAAATTCCAGTTTCACGGGATTTACAGAACAAGAAACAAATCAGATCAAAGGGAACTTATGGGAAGGTCTTTATAAGAATTATTTCCTCGGTATCAAAAGAGCAGATGGCACTAAGATCAAACCCATCGGCAGTACCATCCCGCTCATTTTAATTGCAAAAGATAAGTCACATTTGCTTGTTCTAACAGAAACTGCCAATGGGGAGCCTACACTGCTCCGCCAGATGATTGGATATGGACATTAATTTCATTTACTAAATCACTATATTGTTTTTGGTCTGGCTTAAGTTTGGCGGCTTTTTCAGCATATTTTTTGGCCGATTGTAAATTATTTTCCTGCATATATAGTAATGCAAGATTATAACAGGCCTCGTCAAATTTTGGATTAAGCTCGATTGCCTTCAACAAATGTGGCTTTGCCTCACTAAGCAAATCTTTTTTCATTTCAACATAAGACAATTGAAAATAAAGCTGGGCTGATGGACTTTGTGCCTTATCTAAAGCATCTTTTAAGACTTGGTAGGCTTCATCATATCGATGGTTTGTGATGTCGTCCTGAGCGATAATTAAACTGGATCCTTCATCATGTGCTCTTTTCGTATTACTAAAACCATAAGACAACGAACCTAGAACTACAGCAAGCGATAAAAGGAAAAATAATAGCTGCATCCACCACTTTTTCTTTTTTGGGAGGTGAACAATGCCGGCAGCAAAAAAACCGCCTATTAATCCGCCTATATGGCCTGCATTGTCAATCCCGGTTGATGAAAATCCAAATACAAGATTAAGGATTAAAACAAAAATAACATTTTGGCCCATCGTTCGAGAAAATAATTTGGGCATTACTGCACCAAAATACAATAATGCACCAAAACAGCCGAAAATTGCACCACTCGCACCTGCAGATAGGTTGGTGCTAAATAAAAAGCTGGCAACAAACCCGGTTATACCTGCAAAAAGATAAATAAATAGGAAGCGGAAATGGCCAAAGATTTTTTCAACTGCTATACCTAAATAATATAAAGCGAGTGAATTCATGGCGAGATGAAGAAAACCAATATGAAGGAAAACTGGTGTTAAAAAGCGCCACCATTCCCCCTCATAAATTAAAGCATTAACTTTGGCACCATACTTGATCAAGGTTGTTGTATTTGTACTGCCTCCATGTAATTCAAGCCACAAAAACATGATTACCTGAGCAACTAGAAATGTATATGTAAAGATTGGTTTTCGATTTGAAAAAACAGCTTGTTCTTCTTTCGACTTTTTTATCGCATGACCAAGAGTGTTTCCCTTAATTTTTTCTATTTCATCGGGTGTATAATCATCATCAATTGAAAAAGATATATTTTGCCCTAGCTGCTCCGAAAGTTGTTTAAAACTTGTTTCATACGTTCCCGCTGCCATTAAAAAGCTGCTAACATTTGTTTTATTACCATTTGGGAAAACAAACGGTTGGTCAAGTCTAAATTGATAATCATCCACTGGCGGAAATGGACTTATGTAAATATTCATGATTCTCAATTCATTTCGCCGCAGCTGACTTCGAATCTTCTCTCCATTTGATGCGGTAAATTCTATGTCTCTTTGCATAGTATTGCTCCAATCTAAACGACTGAGCAGTATACGTATAATTGGTGCTTTTTTATTTTCCAATTTTTCAAGCCATAATTCACTTTGTTCTTCAAACAATTGAATAATTCGATAGTCTTGTTCGGAAATAAAAAAGTTAGCCAGCTTCCAAAAGATAAATTCTTCTTTTAAACTCAAGCTTCCCCCT
Organism: Bacillota bacterium; assembly: GCA_030705665.1. The sequence goes on along the minus strand of JAUZQA010000031.1, from coordinate 11,945 downwards.
ACTTTCTCTCCTCTTGCTAGGTATTAGTCTAGTTTTTCAGATAATCTTATTATAAACCATATTTATATTTGCCGATAACTCTTAACGAAAAAGAAAAACCATCTGTGGTTTTCACCAATCAGATGGTCCTCCAAAAACAGCTTGCATCATTTTATTCTTTATCCCAGGCAACCCCATCAACGATCCTACTGCAATCCTACGAATCCAGCCTGTACCGATTAAAGCATTAAGAAGCCGAAAACGATACCGATAAACTAAATATCCTGCAGTCCCAATCATTAATATAGATGTAAACATTCGAGACATGTTAATCCCTCCTGCTTATAGTTTGGGAAATCTCTTAGTATATTATCCAGATATTTAAAAAATATTGGGCATTAATTGAAATCAAATAACTCTATTCCAAATGTTTTAAAACCGGGTCCATCGTTTGCTTCAACACGGAAACGGAATGAGCAAATTTTTCCCGTTCTTCTTTATTTAGGTCCAGCTCAACAACTTCTCTTATTCCGTTCCGATTAACAACGGATGGCACCCCGATATAGATATCTTTTTGTCCGTATTGCCCATCAAGATAGGCAGAAACCGTTAACACCGAATTTTCATTGCCGAGGATCGCTTTTGTCACACGGACAAGCCCCATGGCAATACCGTAATAGGTAGCCCCTTTCCGGTTAATAATATGGTAAGCCGCATCACGAACGTTTAAAAAAATGTCATTTAAATCTGTCTGAATAAAATCCACTTTATTTTTCGTCCACTCAGAAATAGTCGTTCCAGCGATATCCGCGTGGCTCCAAACCGGCAGCTCCGTATCACCATGTTCACCAATGATATAGGCATGTACATTGCGGGTATCCACATCAAAATAATCACCCAACAAATAACGAAAACGAGCAGTATCCAGGATCGTCCCTGAACCAATTACCCGCTCTTTTGGTAAACCTGAAAATTTCCAAACAGCATAAGTTAAAATATCAACAGGGTTTGTTGCGACTAAGATAATGCCGTCAAAACCACTTGACATAATGCTACCTACGATACCTTTAAATATGGCTGTATTTTTCTCCACTAAATCGAGACGGGTTTCTCCAGGTTTCTGATTTGCCCCTGCTGTTAATACAACTAAGTCAGCATCCTTACAATCTGAGTAATCCCCAAACCATATCTTTGTTCGAGAAGGTGCAAATGGAAGCCCGTGGTTTAAATCCATGGCATCCCCTTCAGATTTTTCTTTATTTATATCAATTAAAACTAGTTCTTCTGTAACCCCTTGGTTTAAAAGGGCAAAAGCATAACTTGATCCAACAAAGCCCGTCCCAATGAGGGCCACCCTGTTAACGCGTTTTAACATGAAAAATCCTCCTTTTATCAATCATTTACTGTATAGTTCATTTTCTAACTATAAGATAACACAATTTCCACTGTAGTTAACTTAATAAATACCACCGTAACCGCATTCATTATAAACAGTTTGTGACATTTTTCAGATTGCAGCCTACATTAATAAAATAGCAGCAATTGTTAACAACACAGCAATAAAGCCTGAAAGGAAATTTACCATATCATTATCTACAAAAGTTAAACCCTTTATTCTAACAGTAGGTCTTTGACAATGCACTTTTCGTTCTGTAACAATACCACAGTTTGGACATTGATATTTTTGTTGATAAAAGGCGCCAAAAAGTGTGTCAATAACATTCCCGAGAAATCCAAAAATAAAAATAATAAACAAGAATACTAAATTTAAATGAAATAACCAAAAACTGAACACTGCAATCAGAAAAGAACCGGCAAGAGCCGCAATGCTCCCCAACAAACTAATGGCACCGGAAGTCCCTCTGTCAATTCTTGTGAATGTCCGAATATCTATTGGGTCTTTTTTGCTAAGTGAACCTATTTCAGATGCCCATGTATCCGAATTGGCACTTGCCAGGGCAACCGCAAAAGCAACAAACCACAATGAACTTACATCATAGCAATGAATCAGCCCTATAAGTGCAGCTGTTCCTCCATTCGCAAACACTTGACGCCAATCTCTTGTGGCTCCCTTGGCTAACTTTTCTTCCAAGATTGCTTTCTTTGTACTTTTATATTTTGACCAAATACTTGAAGAAATAAAAAATATTCCTAATAAAATCAAACCATTCAAACTAAACCCAAAATAAATCGCAAGTCCCACCGCAAAGGCAGCGGCAGCTCCTGTAACGGTTAATGAGTGTGATTTATAGGCCGCTATACAGCATAAGAGAAGAATGAGGGGGATAATCCAGTTTTCTGTCATCACACAACCATGACCTTTGCATCCGTTATAATTTTTGCAACTGGTATGTCAAAGTTCTCAGTTTTGAATGCTGGTATGATTTGTGACTGAAACGCAAGAGAGATGGTTTTTCCTGAATAGTCTTTTAAATAACGATCATAATAGCCTCCGCCAAAACCAAGACGATATCCTTCTTTCGTATAACCAAGTCCCGGAACAATGATCAAATCAATATTTTCAGGATTGATGTGTTTAGTCTTTTCTTCAATTGGCTCTAATAATCCATAGAAAACAGACTCCAGCTGTGAAAAATCAGATATGATCCGAAAGGACATCTTCTTTTCCTTTGGATAGCATTTTGGTACAGCAATTGTTTTTCCCATCTCCCATGCCTTTCTTATAATTTGATATGTATCAACCTCAGGAAATTTCGATATTGTGATCCCAATAATATTTGCTTGATTCCAATCTTCATCACGGTATAATTGATGGCTAATTTGTTTAGAAAGCTCCTCATAGCTCGGTTTTGATAGATTAGAAAGTGTTTCTTTCAGCTTGATTCGAAGTTGTTTCTTATCCATAGTCAGACCCCTTTTTAGATTTTTTGGATATAAAAAAAACAGCAGGAACCCCTGCTGTTTTATTTTGTTTCACGGTGTGTTGTAGATTTTTTATCTCTTGGGCAATATTTTTTAAGCTCAAGTCGATCTGGATTATTTCGTTTATTTTTTGTTGAAATATAGTTACGATCTCCACACTCTGTGCAAGCTAACGTAATATTCACACGCATGTCTTTCCCTCCAAACGCATTATTGCTAGTTCGTTCATACGACTTTTCTATAATATCATTTTTCAAAAGGAAATGCTAGTGTGTTTTTGAAAAGTGTTTGATTAAGCTTTACAACATCCCGCTTATTACTCCCCTTTATCATCCAGTTGGTCAGTTTTATTGTTTCGTGGGGATTTATTTCCGCCTTTAAAGAAGTGATGCTGGCCGCAGCACCTTTTGCCATAGGCTGATATTTTAGATTCCCCTTATTTTGACAATCCCAAATTTTTTCTGTAAAGACATTCCAATATGGCTGAACCGTATATTCATGTAAACCTTGACCATCAAATTTCCCATTAACCAAATAAACCTCTTTATCAGCCAAATGAAAAATAACCTGATCCTTAGGAGAAACAAAGGTAAAATGCTCTTGGGAAATCCGTGAATGATGGTGCATGGACAAAACTTTCACTTGTTTTGTGTGATTAGTATGATTAGTGACATGAATATGATTAATACGAATGCTGGAGTGAATTTGTTCAGGTTTTACGGAAACTGTCATGCCCTCTTCATACATTATTTTTTCCATACTTGTTTGAAGCCAATAATTTTTTCCATTTACCCAAATACCGGGTGTGTAATGAAGCTGGGCAATTGTTGAATGATGGAAAGTAAATTGCTGATTATAACTTGATTCATTTAAATTAATCATAATCTAACACCTTCATTTTATTTTTCAGACTCTATGTTCCTGATCCTTACTAGAAGAATGAGATCTTCCATTAAACGTTTGGTTTCAGACGCAACTCGATTCCAGCCATATAATTTATTGACCAGCCGTTGTCCTTTTTCACCAATTTCCTGGGCTTGCTTTGGATTATTAAGTAAAAAACAAATTTGTTCCAGTAAACTATCCGAATTTCCCGCTTCCATCAAAAGCCCTGATACCTTATGTTTAACAATCCCCTTTAGCCCTCCAACATTGGAAACGATGGTTGGATTCCCTTGAGCCATTGATTCAAGAGCAACGATCCCAAAGGGTTCATAAAGGCTTGGAAAAACGTTTATATCGCTCTCGAACATGAGTGTATTTTTCTCTTCATCTGTTATATACCCTATAAAAGAAATCTGATCTTCTAAATTTTTTTCCTGAATTTGTTGTTGGTAATGTTTTAGCATAGGTCCCTTTCCTGCGATAACAAAAAAGACGTTCAGTCCATTTTCTTTAACAATTGAAGCTGCCTCTATGATCGTTTCAAACCCCTTTTCCTTGACGATTCTGCCTATGGAGAATATCAATTTTTTGTCCTTGCAGTCAGGGAAACTATTGGGATATCTATCCTTAATCTTTTTGTTTTGTTCAATCCCGTTTGGAATAATTACGATTTTACGATCGGGAATACCAAAAGTTGAAACCAGCTCCTGCTGCATATAATCACTGCAAACAATAATCTGATCTGATTCTTTCATTAACTGCTTTTCCTTATCATGAATAAATTGCTGCATTTCATTATGAATTCCATTATTTCGCCCTGTTTCTGTTGCATGAATGGTTGTTAATAATGGAATTCTCAATGAGCTTTTTATCATTGTTGCAGCCGCCCCAACCAGCCAATCATGGGCGTGAATTACAGTAAAGTTTATTTTTGTCCCCAATTCAATCGCTTTATAAGCCATTGCTAGATTTAATCCGCCAATCCATGATAAAAAGTTTTCATCATGTTCATTCAACGGCTTAATACGATGAATATGGACATCATTTATTCGTTCATAATCTGGAAGATTCAATGCACCTGCAGTTATTACATGTACCTCTGCCACTATTTGGGCAAGGTGCTTTGAAAGTCCATAAACATGATTAGAAAGCCCTCCGACTATATTTGGCGGGAATTCCCATGACAACATTAATACTTTTAGCCTTGGGGGATTTATAGAAATGCCGGTTTTTTCTTTTTTTATAACGACTTCAGTCATTTTTTCCTCCGCCATTGCTATTCTCTAGATAATAACTATAGGTACTAACAAATTCCCGCCATTTCGGTTGTTGCTCCTCTTCCCGGTATAACTGAGATAGATCCTGAAAAAACTCATTATGAAGAACCGTTTCAAGCTTTGGTATTCTAATCAAATTTGATCTTAACAGCGGAAAGAAATCTCCACTGGTTAATTTCACCCCTATTTCTGCTAAATAGCTTCGATTAGAGAAAAGCCCTTTAACTATCCAATAACCTTGCCGATATGGAGCTGGAATATCGTAAAAATGATGGGCATTTCGGCCATTAAACTGAATTTGAGTGACATCGTAAATACGAATTACTTGAACAAGATCATCAAAACTAATGTTAAAATAGAATTTAAATAATTGTTTTGGCAGATCAGATGAATCCCAGAAAAAAATAGCTTTTCGAGGCGGTATGAGCTTTGCCTGCATTTTCCCACTTATCTGAGGGAATTCAATTACTGGTGGAATAGCTTGTGAGGTAACTTCATTCTGTAATTTTGTTTGATTATTTTCTTCATTTCCTGAAGCTGTTTCCTTGTTGCCTTTCCAAATTTCCCAATAGGATTGGACACTTTCAATTGATAGGTTTAAATCCTCTGCTATTTTTTGAAAGTCACGATCTTCTGTCATTTTCATCATTTTTTCCTTCACCCTTTTCACATTTGCAACGTATCATTATATGTTAGAATTATCATTATATTTGTATTATTTACACTTTAATGTTACCATCTCGAATCAAACCATACAATAAACGCATTTTGTCGTATCTTGCTTTCACCTTATGACAAATAAACTTTTCTTAAAAATATTTTTTATTTTCCTTTACCAGCCGTGTTTTCGACATTGTTTTTTTAAATCTCCTTCAATATTTTTCGACAATAATCTTTCATTCTTTAAACTTAAATCGAAAAATGAAACGTAGAATGATAAACTATCATTATCGATAAATTATTTTGGGGTGTTTTAATGGGCATAATCATGATGGTGCTACTAGGTTTATCCCTTATACTCTTTCTTATTTCTTTTTTTCAAAAGGATCCATATAAGGAATTAAAAGAAGAGGTTGATCAGCTTACCATACAGCATGTTCAAGAAATATATCAGATGAAACAGAGGTTAGGAATATTAGAGGAGGAACTTTTGGTAAGTGAGGATCCCTTCACAACGGGATTAAAAAACACGAGGGATATCCATGAAATCATTAAAAATCAGGTAATTTCATTAGCTCAACAAGGAAAATCTATTGAACAAATTGCCAATCAATCCTCTCTTTCTACAACCGACGTTTATAATATTTTAAACGACTATGCGGATATAGGGACACAAAAAGATTGAACTGGATTCAGAGAAAAGCGGTCTTTAATGGACCCGAAAAAAAATGATGCTAAGCAGCCGCTTTAGCATCATTTCTTTTTAAGCATTTAAATCTAGCCGTTTACCGGTAACCAGAAAAATCACATTTTCGGCAATGTTTGTTGAATGATCAGCAATTCTTTCGATGTATCGGCATATATAGGCTAATTCAGTAATTTGAGTTAGCGCCTGTGGATTCTCCGGCAAATACCCAAATAACTCCCTAATTAATTCACCGTACATTTCATCCACTTTATCATCCTTTTCCGCACATTTCTTTGCAATGATGACGTCATCACCATAATAAGCAGTTAAAGAATCTGATAACATATCTAAGGCCAAATCCTTCATTTTGGGGATATCAATAATATCCTTTATCAGTTTTTCCTTCCCGATATGCTGAACCGCTTTTGCAATGTTTACTGCATTATCGGCAATCCGCTCAACTTCAGCTGAAGTTTTAATGGCGACAATGATTTTTCGCAAATCTGTTGCAACCGGAGATTCCTTAGCGATAAGCAAAATTGCTTTATCATTTATCATATGATCAAGGCGATCAATTTCATTGTCCCCATCAATAATTTGCTGTGCTTTTTCCAAGTCTTGATTAATTAAAGCTTGAATCGATTCCTTTACGGCATTTTCACCTTTATACGCCATTTCTAAAAGAAGTTTTTTCAGTTCATTTAAATTGCTGTCAAAATTTGATCTTGTATTTTTCATTAACATGTTCGCTCACCCCAATTAGCCAAATCTTCCTGTAATATATCCTTCAGTACGTTCATCTGCAGGATGAGAAAAAATCGTTGCCGTCGAGTCTAACTCAACTAATTCTCCCATTAAGAAGAAAGCAGTTTTATCAGAAACCCGGGCTGCCTGCTGCATATTATGTGTCACAATGACAATTGTATACTTTTCCTTAAGCTGTAAAATCATCTCTTCTATTTTTAAAGTAGAGATTGGATCAAGAGCAGAGGTTGGTTCATCCATTAACACTACATCCGGCTTGGTAGCAAGCGCTCTTGCAATACAAAGCCTTTGCTGTTGTCCTCCTGAGAGCCCCATTGCAGGTCCGTGTAAGCGGTCCTTTACTTCATCCCATAAACCAACATCCATTAATGCCTTTACAACAATACCTTCAAGTTCCTTTTTATTCGAAATGCCATGAATTCTAGGGCCATAGGCTATATTATCAAAAATAGATTGCGGAAAAGGGTTTCCCTTTTGAAAAACCATACCTACATTTTTTCGAAGCTCTACGAGATCAATTTTATCAGTTAAAATATTTTTTTCATTAAAAATGATTTCGCCAGCTAATTTTACATTGGGAATTGTTTTAATCATTAAGTTCAACGTTTTAATAAACGTTGATTTTCCACATCCAGAAGGCCCGATCATTGCGGTAACTTCCTTCTTATTGATAGGAAAATTTATATTTTTTAAGGCATGGTGCTCCCCATACCACAAATTCAAATCCTTTACATCAAAAACCTGGTTGGTTACTGTTAATGCTGACACTACTTAGCCTCCTTATCCAAACCTTCCTGAGATGTATTCTTCCGTTTTTGCGGCAGCAGGATTTGTAAAAATCTTCTCAGTTGTATCAAATTCAATTAGATCGCCGCTAAGAAAGAACGCTGTCTTATCCGATATCCGTGATGCTTGCTGCATATTATGGGTAACAATTAAAATGGAATAATCCTCTTTTAATTCAACAATCAGCTCTTCCACTTTTGAATTTGAAATCGGATCAAGGGCAGAAGAAGGTTCATCCAGCAAAATCACTGTTGGTTTCATTGCAATCGTTCTTGCAATACACAAGCGCTGCTGCTGTCCGCCGGAAAGGGATAGTGCCGATGTATGAAGACGGTCCTTCACTTCATCCCACAGAGCAGCTTTTTTCAAACTTTCTTCCACTAATTCATCGAGTACCTTCTTCTTTCTAATTCCAGAAAACTTTAAGGCATGTGTTATATTTTCATAAATCGACTTTGGAAATGGATTTGGTTTTTGAAAAACCATTCCAATTTCTTTTCGCAGTGCAACTACATCTATTTGATGGGACAAAATATTTAAATCCTCATAAATGATTTCCCCCACTGCTCTTGCTCCTGGAATTAAGTCATTCATACGATTTATGCTGCGTAAAAATGTCGACTTTCCACATCCAGAGGGGCCAATAAGAGCGGTGATGGAATTTTTTTCAATATCCATGGAAATACCGTTTACTGCACGCTTTTCACCATAATAGATTTCCAAATTATTCACTTTTAATATATTTTCACTTTGCATCAATTCGATTGCATCAGGTTTTTCTATTATCGCGGTCTCCATATCCTCACCTGCTTCCTATTTTGTCGCAGTCATTTTTTTATAAACTAGACTGCCAATTGTTCTAGCTAATAAGTTGAAAATTAAAACACAAATGACCAAGACTGCTGCAGATCCATTTGCCACTTGTTGAACATCAGGGATTAGCCCTTGAGTATTTACGGACCATATATGAACAGCAAGCGTTTCAGCTGGACGGAAAACGTTTAATGGTGATGTGGCTGAAAATGGATTCCAGTCTAGATAATTTAGTCTCGGTGTAGATAAACCTGCTGTAAATAATAACGCTGCTGCTTCTCCAAATACACGTCCAGCAGCCAAAATCGCTCCTGTTAAAATAGAAGGAAACGCACTAGGTAATAAAATTGTTTTGATCGTATGCCAATGAGTAATCCCCAACCCTAAACTTGCCTCTTTCAATTCCCGAGGCACGGTTCGAATCGCATCCTCACTAACACGAACAATTACTGGCAGGTTAAAAACTGTAAGAGCTAACGCACCGCCCAAAATGGTATAACCCCAGCCAGTTAAAGTAACAAACATTAATAATCCGAACATACCAATAACAATCGAAGGAAGCGATGCTAACACCTCAACACAGGAACGAATAATGTCAGTTATTTTTCCGGGTTTTGCATATTCAGCCATATAAATCCCGCCGCCTAAACCTAGCGGGACGGTAATGAGCATGGTAATGAATAAAACATAAAAGGAATTAAATAATTGGTCCCGAATCCCGCCGCCAGCCAATAAGTTACTCGATGGTGATGTTAGAAAATGAATAGAAATTTGTTTAACACCGTTCACTAAAATGAAATAAAATAAACCAACAAGTAAGGAAATGATAATAATTGCGATCGCAATAAAGACTCCTGTAGCAATTCGATCAGCTGTTTTACTGTTCATTAAAATTTCCTCCTTGAAGAGAGATAGCGGATGAGAATGATAAAGACAAATGAAATAACAAGGAGAATTAATCCCATTGACCAAAGTACATTGTTTTCAATACTTCCAAATGTTGTATTCCCCATATTTAAAGTAATGATCGTAGTCAAAGTTCCAGAAGCGTCTAATATACTGTGCGGAAATTTACTAACATTCCCGATGACCATTTGAACTGCCAATGCCTCGCCGAAAGCTCTTGCCATCCCTAAAACTATGGCAGTTAAAAGTGTCGGCATTGCTGCGGGCACCAAGACTTTCCGAATGGTTTGCCATCGGGTTGCACCAAGTGCATAGGAACCTTCCCTAAGCGAATTTGGAAGAGAACTCATAGCATCTGTTGCAATTGTAGTAATGGTAGGCAGTATCATAATTGAAAGGACAATCATTCCTGACAAGAGACTAAATCCCAATCCGCCAATATGAGTCCTTACAAACGGAACCAACACTGTAAGCCCGATGAATCCATAAACTACAGAAGGGATCCCTACTAAAAGCTCTATAACCGGCTGTAATACTTTTCTTCCCCATGATGGCGCGATTTCTGTCATAAAAATCGCTGCGCCAATACCTAATGGAGCTGCAATGAGGGCTGATAAAAAAGTTACAGCGAATGATCCAAAAATAAATGGCAAAGCCCCGAATAATGGTTTTGGCTGATTTGAAGGATTCCACATTGTACTGGTTAAGAACTCAATAAGACTTACACCGTTTTTAATAAATGCCGCTAATCCTTTTTGTCCAAGGAATATCGTGATCGAAATTGTGGTTGCAATCATAATAATCGCACATGCAAAAACAATAATCTTTCCTCTTACTTCCCCATTCATCCAATTTTTCTCAGATTTTAATAATCTGTCCTTTGCAGGAGCCAATCTTTCCATAAAAAAGTAAACACCCCTATTATTACGTCATAACAGGGTAAATGCTTAATCACACTTACCCCGCTTAATTAAAACATTTATTTATTTGTCAACTTTCCAGTTGCGTCACGTTGTACTTTCATTTTTGTTACAGGCAGATATCCTTGTTTTGGTAAAATGGTATTTTGAACTTCACTGCTCATCATGTAGTCAAGGAATGCTTTTTCAACTTCAGTAGGTTGACCTTTTGTATACATATGTTCATAAGCCCAAACAGGGAATTTACCTGATTGAATATTTTCTGGTGTAGCTTTCACACCGTCAATTGACATTTGCGTAACTGTGTTATCAGTAAAGTATGAAAGTGCCAGATAACCAATTGCACCAGGTGTTTCAGAAATGATCTTTTTAACAGTGTTTGAAGCATCTTCTGTAATACCTTCTGCAGGTGTTGCACCGTCAAGAGCAAATTTATTAAATACTGCACGAGTTCCTGATGATTCAGGACGGTTTACAAGGGTAATTTTTTGATCTGGACCGCCAAGCTCTTTCCAGTTTGTGATTTTACCAGTAAACACTTTAATTAAATCGGCTTTTTTGATGTCAGTAATGCCAACCTTTGGATTAACAGCAGCTGTCATACCAACTACAGCAACTTTATTATCAACAAGGCCGGAAATATTTTTATCTTCAGCAAATACATCGGAGTTACCAATCTGAACAGCGCCTTGAGAAACCTGTGATAGGCCTGTACCAGATCCGCCGCCATTTACTTGAATGCTTACTTTTGAGTTTGTATTCATAAATTGTTCAGCTGCCGCAGATGCTAAAGGCTGTAATGCAGTTGAACCAGAAAGAACTAATGAGCCGGAAAGATTAGCTTTTTGTTCTGTTTTTGCATTATTGTTATCGTTCTTTGCCGTATCGTTTGTTGTTTTGTTTGATGTTCCTCCGCCACATGCAGCCATCACAACCATTAATGCTGCAATTACCATTGGCAGACCGAACTTCTTAAGCATTTTCATTACTTTAATTCCCCCTAAGGTTTTTGTTTTAATTTGTTTTTCCTTACATACTTAGAATAAAGGCTGAGTGTTAACCCAGTTTTAATGGTTTGTAAAGGTTTTGTAAATGTGTGTAAATCCTACGTAAATTGACATATTTCTATTAACGAAGCTCACCTTTTGTCGAAAGGAAGTGTTATTAATATGTGCAATTAATATGAAAAAACACCTGCCTCAATTGAGACAAGTGTTTTTTTGTAAGCTATTGACCTTGTGAGCTATTTTGTGGAGTTCCTTGGGAAGTGCCAGCATTTTGAACTGAATTTACTGATGAAGGGCTCAATTGACCCGCTTGCTGACGCTGTTTCTTTAAATTAAAGTATGCATCAAGAACTTGACGGCCGATTTCTTCATTTGG
>JAUZQA010000309.1 GCA_030705665.1 Bacillota bacterium | reverse complement strand
GGAATGAACCTCAATCAAATAAGTCTGGTAATAATGGCGAGAAGGTCACACCCGTTCCCATACCGAACACGGAAGTTAAGCTTCTCAGCGCCGATGGTAGTTGGGACGAAAGTCCCTGTGAGAGTAGGACGTTGCCAGGCAAAAAAAGACAACCTAATGTGTAGGTTGTCTTTTTTTTAGAGCGTCGAGAAACTATTTGTATGAAGATCATCGTGCTCATGAAGGACATTTCCCGTATTTCCCAGCATGGTATTGTCCGTCATCGAACTCATGAAGGACATTTCCCGTATTTCCCAGCATGGTATTGTCCGTCATCGAACTCATGAAGGACATTCCCCGTATTTCCCAACATGGTTTTGTCCGTCATCGAACGCATGAAGGACATTTCTCGTATTTCCTAACATGGTTTTGTCCTTCGTCTGTGACCGCTTGATAGACGACTAACTTAAATTTTGCCTTCTTTTGTCCGATGATGTCCATTTCTCAATAACCAGAAAAAAAGACAACCTAATGCGATAGGTTGTCTTTTTTTTATACTAATTTTTTACGACCAATCCCATAAGAGTAGCAAACTGAACTGCCTGATTGGTCGATACCTTGCAGCCATTTAGATCATCGATCGAAACGGTAAGTTTATCAAAATTAGATGAACTAATATCGATTCCTTTTAAAGATGTATGTTCAAAATTTGCCCCATCAAGGTTACATAATTGAAATTCAACTTTTTTGAGTTTACAGTCATAAAAATCAGTGCTTTTTAATGAAACATCTTGAAATATCACTTTTTCAAATTTTGAATTTCCAAATGCTGCCAAGTTAAGTAAAGAATTTTCAAATCGAACATTTCCAAAGCTGGATTCAGTCAAATTGGCACCGACTAATTTACAGTTTTTAAATTCGACTCTGTGAATAGAAGATTTACTCAAATTGACATTTGAAAAATCACAGTTTTCAAAACATACATCCGTAAAATCGGTTCTCCCAAAATCCGTATGATTAAATCTGCAATTCTTAACAACAACATTCGATAATCGCACTCTATGTAAAACTTCATTTTCAAAAATGGAGTGGGTAATGCTGCACATTTCCAGCGTCGGATCTTCTTCATAAACGAGATCATTGAAGTTCCTTGGAGGTAAATCAGCTGTAACTTTAGGTAAGTCGATTTTCATAAAATTCCTCTTTTCAAAAAGCTCATCAATTTTTGTATTTATTATTTCATCTATAGTCTAGATTGAATTAGCATAGTTCACTTTGTCAACAAAAATATAGCTAACGAACAAAAAAAAGCGTTGTACTGCGGTACAACTCCCAATTATTTGCCGTTTCAATGTTCTGAACCTTGTGCCAGAGATTTTCTATCGATAGCTTCTGGCTGTTTTTCTAGCCACCCCTGCTTAACCATAAGATTGTAAGACAATGCACCAGCTTGCATAGCGTGGGTAAATACTCCGGAATAATTTACAATGATATCTGATCGGAAGCTGGAACCTAATGCTGCACCATAATAAGATAGAGCCGCATTGACTAAAAATCCTGCGTGAAACATGATTAATTTGTCGGAAAATGGACTTATAGTAGATTCAGTGATCTCATTATCCCATTTTTCAGGTATTGGCAAATGATCCTCTTGTAAAATAGCGTCAAAGCTTTCAGCATCTTTCCCTGCTAATTTAACGTTTTTTAACATAAAATTACGAACCTCTTCCAGATCCGCAACTTGACTAAAAGCCAAACTCAACGCCTTGACAAAACCTGTTTTCTTTGAATTAAAGAAAAGTGTGCTGATTTCTGAGCTATTGAGTGGTCTTTTGTCACCAATTAAATTTGAAATGAATCCTGGTGATTCCACAAACTTTGTCCCATGTGGTGAAGGAATGGAGGGGACACTTGCATATTTAGGCTGTTTTTTCGCCAATTCTACAATATTTTGGAATAACTCTTTAGATGATGCCAAACACTCAAAAAAATAATCTTGAATGTCTTTTCGTTCCGTATTTGTAATCGCTAAGCTATATGCGGTTAACCCATGTATGGTCATAATATAGGAATAAAAAAGTAAGAATTGATCAGAAAAAAGACGAGGAGCCTTCATATTCACGTCATTCTCAGTAAATCCTATTGGGATTTGGAAATCAGCGCTTTTTAAGAATTCTGTGATTTTTGTTAAATGGCTCTCTGATAACTGTAACGAGTCTTCTAAAATGGGCTTTATCCCCTTGTCTTCAACTATGTTCAGAAAATATTTGTAAACGCATATTGCCATACTATCGCCCATGTACTGAAGCCAAAGAGCGGATACTTCGGAAGCGGTTAAAGTGTTGGTTTTCTTAAATATGCCCAAATGAAATACCTCCAAATTTCCTTTTTTAATCTTAGATTATTTTATGGCACGGGTAATGAAGTATACAGCTAAATCAGAGGAACTTTTTACAATATCCCAATGTAATTTCCTGTTCATCTTCCGTTCATATACAGATCATACACTAAGGATGTAAAAGAGATGGGAGGAATAGAGATGAATATTGCATGGAAAGAAATAAAGAAAAATAAAGTCAGGTTTTTGATTTTGGGATCCATCGTCTTTCTCGTTAGTCTATTAACGTTCATCATATCCGGTTTGGCAAACGGTCTTTCGCAAGATAATGCAGCCTTAATAAAAAACCTGCCAGATGGACAATTTTATATGACCAAAGACGCGAATCAAACTTTTAATTTGTCAAAGATCGATCCCGCCGCACAAGATAAAATTTTACTCAATCATAAAGATGCCGCCGCATTTTCCATTCAAATGGGTTTTGTGAATGGAGCTGATGGTAAACAGAGAAGTGTTGCTTTTGTATCTGCGACCAAATCAAACCTGTTTCAAGATGTAAAAAAAGGTGAGATCGTCCTCGACAGTTCCTTGAAAGATGATGGTATCAAAATTGGAGATAGCTTAACCAATGATCAATACAAAGGCGCGTTTGTTGTAAAAGGCTTTGTCAAACACAGTAAATACAGCCATTCACCAGTAGCTTATATCAATATGGAGGACTATAAAGAAATTTACAGGACCAACGAAATGCAGCTGATTTTCATACCTAAAGGGGAAACAGTTGCAACATTTGCTGGGATGCAATCTTTTTCGAAAAATCAATTCTTAAATACCATTTCGAGTTATAAAGCAGAACAGTTGTCCCTGAATATGATTATTTGGTTTTTAGTGGTCATTAGTGGAATGTTGTTTGCAATCTTTTTCTACATGATGAATGTCCAAAAAATTGGGTTATTTGGCATTCTTAAAGCAATCGGTGTAAAAACAAGTACACTGTTTAAAATGATGTGGATGCAAATGTTGTTGATCACTGTCCTGGCACTTAGTATGTCCATTGCCATCAGTCAAGTTTTTAACAGGATTGCCCCGAAAGGAATCCCGTTTATTTTAACACCTGAAACAACCGCACAATTGTCACTGGTTTTCTTTATTATCGGATTTATTGGCGCAACACTTTCAGGTTTTCAGATTAAAAAAGTTCAGCCATTACAAGCCATTCAACAAGGAGAGGTTTAATATGTCGATATTTACATTGGATAAAGTGAGAAAGACCTTTACAAACGGTGAAGTGACAGAAGAAATCCTCAAAGGAGTGAATCTTTCTTTAAAGGAAGGAGAGGTCACGGCGTTAGTGGGTGCGTCGGGATCAGGTAAAAGTACACTCCTTACGATAGCGGCAGGACTGCAGCCCACGTCAGATGGAGAGATCATCTTCGAAGGGAAAAACTTGGCTGAAATGAATTCGGAACAGGTTCGAAAAATCCGCGCTAGTGAATTTGGCTTCGTCTTTCAATTTGCTCATCTGGTACCGTTTCTAACAGTCGAAGAACAGCTGCTGCTTATGCTGGATGTGTCTAATTCGAAAATAAAGAAACGTGAACAAAAAAAAGAAATTGATAAAATCCTTCAATTGGTGGAAATGGACCATCGGAAACAGGCCTATCCTGCTTCTCTTTCCGGCGGGGAAAAGCAGCGGGTTGCCATCGCCCGAGCTATCATCCATCAACCAAAAATTCTCTTTGCCGATGAACCGACGGCTAGTTTGGATTCAAAAAGGTCGAGAGATGTGATGACATTAATCAGAAATTTAACGAAAACGTTAAACATTGCTACATTAATGGTAACACATGATGAAGAAATGCTTACATTTGCGGATCAAATCGTTAAAATGAGTGATGGAGTGATTTTGCAAAAAGCATAGGAGAATATTAATGACAAATATATTAATGGTTGATGACGATATCAATATCTTAAAGCTGGTAGATATTCAATTATCTAAACAAGGCTATCAGGTCTTCCAGGCAAAAAACGGCATGGAAGCGCTGGAAATTTTAAAAAAATATGCTTGTCATTTAGCCGTAGTGGATGTGATGATGCCGTTTATGGATGGCTATGCACTAACAAAAGCGATTCGGTCACAGTATGATATTCCCGTGATTCTTTTAACAGCTAAAAGCGAAATTGAGGACAAGGAGCGAGGATTTCAAGCAGGAACGGATGATTATCTTATTAAGCCATTTGAACCAAAGGAATTAATTTTCCGAATTAAAGCTTTGTTGCGGCGATATGATCATCAGCAGGATGAATCCATGCTGCGCATTGGCGGCACAACGATTAACAAAAAAAGCTATGAAGTCCAAATTGGGAAGCAAACATTACTTTTACCATTAAAGGAATTTGAGCTTTTATGTTATCTCGTTTCCAATCCAAAGCAAGTATTTTCCAGAGAGCATTTAATAGAAAAAATCTGGGGGCTGGAGTATGAAGGGGACGCGCGGACAGTCGATGTTCATATCAAAAGATTAAGGGAGCGGTTTTCTAGCGTTACAGATGATTTCCAAATCAAAACAGTTCGCGGTGTTGGCTATTTTTTGGAGGCTCAACGCTGATGAAAACACTATACGTAAAATTTGTTGTCTTGACAATAGGAATGATGTTCATAAGCTTTATCTTAGCCTTTATCGTTTCTAATGCTTATTACCAGCAAAAACTAAAGCCTTATAATGATAGCAAAAATACAAAAGTCGCGCTCGATATTGCTTCCTTTGTTAACAAGCATCCGCACATCAGCCTGACTGAGTATTTAACAAGTATTTCTGAGGTTGGATACCAAATGAGTCTCGTTGATGAACATGGAAAGAGAAGCTTTTTTGGCCAATCCTTCAGGGATAAAAGTTTGCCCCTTTCCATCCAGGAGGATGTTTTAGGTGGCCGTGTTTTTCATGGAATGCTTCTTTTTCCGCAGGAAACCTTTGTGACCGGATTTTTTGCTGATGAGCTTAAAAATACAATCGGTG
>JAUZQA010000308.1 GCA_030705665.1 Bacillota bacterium | reverse complement strand
TTAAACAACCAAAAATTTGACCAAACACTTACCATTACGCACGTATTATGGGCAATGTTTGGTATCGTTCCAGTGGGATCTAACCAAGCTCCGCATAGCCATAAATCAGTAGCGCTTGACTTTGTCGCATATGCAGCACCTGGCACGTATACATTGGTTGGAGATAAAATTGATCCAGTTACCCAGCAAATCATTGATCCTATCCGCGTGGATTGGGAAACAGGAAAAGCTTTCGTTACACCACCTGGATTATGGCACTCTCACCATAATGAATCCGGGGAAGCAGCGTTTATTATTCCAATTCAAGATGCTGGTCTTCAAACATATCTTCGCACATTGGATATTCAATTTGCGAATTACACACAAGAATAGCAAGAGAGCCACACATTTTTAGGCTAATTTAAGAAATGGACCATCATCGAACCAAAGTGTTTCATTGATGGTCCATATCTTTTTTATCCAGAAAGGAAAATAGAAAATGAGAGTGGCTAAGTTTTGTGAGCGAAATATTCAATTCACTGATGCTGATAAAGCCATTGAGATCCTTCGGCAAAATCATAAAGATGTTGTAGACGTATATGTCACCGATTGCTTCAGACGTTGTTTGAGATGCAGAGAAAAGCCATTTAGCCGCATTCAGCTTACAACCATTGAAGCAAATAATGCTGAAGATTTAGTCAAACAAATTCTACAGACCGTTCAAAGTGGAAACGCCAAATAAATTACGAAACAAAACGGGAGTCGACTTGTCGACTCCCGTTCTTTTATCGTTAGTTTAATATAGTCACTTTTAGTTGTTTTACCCCAAAATTAATGGCAGCTTGTTCAGAAGGAATAAAGACATCGATGCGATTTCCTTTAATCGCTCCACCGGTATCGGCAGCAGTTGCTTCTCCAACGCCTTCAACATATACCTTACTTCCGAGAGGTATGACAGATGGGTCAACAGCAATCACTTTTTCATTGGGATTCTCCTTTATGTTAATACCGGTAGCTGTAACACCGGAACATCCATCACAGGAAGCAGTGTAAGCAGTTGCTTTTACTGTAATTTGTTTTGAACCTCCACTGCTGGCTGCAGCAGGTGCACTAGGTGCTGGCGCCGGTGGCGGTGTTGGTTGTGTTTGAGCAGGCGGGACTTGTACAGCGGGCTGTGGTGCTGCTTCTGCCTGAGCAGGTGCTGGACTTGTCACTGATGCTGTAGTTTCTGAAGCCTGTACTTGATTTTCAGTGTTATTCGTATCGTCACCCTCAAAGATTAATAGATTTAATCCAGGGTGGATTAAGTCAGTAATTAGATTGTTCCATTCTTTAACTTGTGAAACGCTTACGTGATGCTCTTTGGCAATGTCCCATAAGTTATCACCCGAAACAACCGTATAATGTTTTTCTGGGGCAATTGTTAAGACATCCCCAGGGTGAATAAGGTCTGTTGTAAGATGGTTCAACTTTTGGATATTTTCTACGGATGAATTATGTACGCGTGATAGTTCCCAAAGAGTATCCCCTTTTTTTACTGTTACAGTAGCAGCTTGTACATTAGCACTTACAGTTCCTGAGAGTACAGCAACTGCTACGAAAGTTTTGATTTTGTTAAGCATTCTTTTACCCTCCATGTTCCTTGGTTGCTAATTTTTCCTAATAGTAACATTGATTTCTCTAAAACAAAGAACAAGGAGATGTTAAATCGTTTACATAAGTGGCATTTATATTACGATAATGTTTCTAGTTTTTATAATAATCAGAAAAACAACCCTATCAAAAGTGTTTTTATGGTAAAAATCCCAGTACTATAAGGCTTATGTAAAGCTCTTTTTTATTACATTCATGTTACATAATAGATGAAAAAAGATAGACTATTCCAGTTATTACCTATACTGCCATCACTTTTTAATCGAATTTATTAAAAAAAGTATTGAAATATCATATTGAAAGTTGATTTATAATAGTCCAAATTATTAACATATTTAGACAAATGAGAAAGAAAAATATATAATTGTCAGGTAATCAACATGAAAAGAGGAGAAAAAATGGATATAAAGCGTCAGAATGTCGATTTTGGTAATTCAATCTTCCAAACTCTTGTAGATGGATATTATTTTGAGATTCCTACCAATGTGGTAGAAATAACGAAAGAAAAGGCGGAAGGTCATTTTCCTACTACATTTGAGGACCCCCAATCCCTTCTTCATAGCTTGCTTGTTTCAACAACGATAAATGGTGTAGAGAAATTTTATCTAGTCGGTGATGCAGCTGAAAACCAGATATTAGGAAATATTCATATCAATAAGCTTCATGATAAAACGGAATCCGAGATTCCTTATGTGATGTTCCTGGCATCAGTTGCCTATTACAATGTATTAAAAGGGAACGGTAAAGAAGACAACCGGGTGAACATTGATTATTTTTCTACGATGCTTCCAATTTGGCTGCTGAAGAAAACAAACAAGTTCAGTGAAATGCAAAATAAAATGGCAGGTCGATTTAAAGGGGAGCACCAAGTTGCAGTTTTAACTCCAGGATTAGAAAGAGTGATCACCATTCACGTTGAAACAAGCAAATGCCGGATTGAAAGTGAAGTTGCTCGGTGGGCAATCAAAAAGGATTTTGACCTGCAAGATCGTGAGGAAGCAAATGCCTTTCAAAACTATGAAACCCTGATTGTGGATTTAGGTGGAGGAACTGTTGATCTGGCATTGCTTCAAACTGGATTGCAGGCTCCTAAGAGCAGGGATTCATTTAACTGTTACACTGATATTTCATATTTAAAACACATTGAAAAATTAAGAAGTGAAAAGTTACTAGAGCACTTTGATGATGTTCGTTCCTTAGAAGAATTTATTATTAATAACATTGAGAAAACAAAAATGGAACAATTGGATGGAAACAGCGGTAAAAAGGTTGATCTAACGGAACAAATCCATGAGTCCTTAAGGGAATACACACAGATTTTATTAACAAAAATTGAAAACACATTTCCATCACCAAAAGATAAAGTCTATAAATATGTCTACATCGGTGGTATAGCCGGCATTCTTAAAAAGTTCATCCAAGAATCAATTGATACCAGGTATGGAGCCGAAATTAGAGAGCGAAATCATCTGTTCCTTCCAGAGACTAGAAAGTTAAATTTATATGGCTTGGAAATTATCAGCCGGCACGAAACGAACGCAGTTTTTGCTTAAGAAGTGGAGGAGAACCAGTGGCCAATAAAGATTATTTCCTTGTTGATGGTGGAACAAACAATATTTATTCACAAATGCTTGAACCATTTTATGCCCTGTCAAACTTGTTGCTAAATGCTGTCAATCCTCAAACGGATGGTGTTGATAAGGATTTAGAAAGTAAAAATGGGAGTCTTACGTTTACTTTAGAAGCTTCAAAATCCTCTTCAAAGGTGTATTCGATTCTTGAGCAAAAAGCAATGGCGAATGAGCTGGGAGAATATATAGCAAAGCTCGTTGAGCAGGATATCGAAAAAACAGAAACAGAAAAGTCCAAATCCTTATTTAATAACCTTCGAGAAGAGTTCTTAACTGAGATCAACTTACTTAAACAAGAATTTGCTGCCATTCCGATTGAGAAGGAATCTGACAATGCAAACGATTTGCGAGCTTCTTTATCGAAGCTCGGCGAGGAAAAATTAGACAAGATAGAATTCCAAACGTTGTTAAGCTCTTTTCGCAGCGAGATTTTAGAGCAGATTACCTTACTAAAAAATGAACTTGCAATTCGTCCAACTGTTTCGGAAAATCCTGTTACTGCTGTGGATTTCTCGGAAGAAGCGAGTGATATCAAGGAAGGTCAACTGCTCGAAAGTAATCGAATAACCGGGACGATTAAAGAAGTTATCGATGTTGATTTTTAAGGATTACGTAGTAAACCAAAACCTGGGAGGCCCTTTAAAAGGCCTTCTTTTATTTTCCAAAATAAACTAAGCCCTCCACTGTAGTCAGTATGGAAAACCATATTCCTGCAGTGGAGGGTTTTTTTGGATGAAAAAGGGAAAATTACGTAAACTATACACTTGTACTGCTTATTTAGTATTTGCCGATTAAATCCGATGCAGACACAAATCAGAATTCTGTATTAAAACTAGGTTCTTCTGGAAGCATAAAAATATTGCTTACAAAATTAGTAAAATTATTGATTTATGTGGAAATTAAACAAAAGGCTGAGTGGAAGCTTTTACTATGAGACAACTGTTCATGTTAAAAGCCACAAATTTACATAAGGGGGATTTTAAAGTGGGAAAATGGATTCGAAATAGTAAATTTTCTTTCTTTTATTTATTGGGCACTGTGTTGTTGGCTGGTTGTGACAAACGCAAATACATTGTCCTTAATCCAAAAGGGCCCGTTGGTCAACAAGAGTTAGATTTAATATTAATCTCTGTCATCTTATGTGCTGTGATCATTATTCCTGTGTTAATCATTTTTATTTATCTTTTACTGCGTTATAGAGATAAGCCTGGGAACGATGCACCCTATCAACCTGAATGGGAGGACAGCAAGTTGCTGGAAATTGTTTGGTGGGGAATTCCAATTATTATTATTGCGATTCTTGGTGTATATACCGCTAAAACTACTATTAATTTAACAAAGCCTCCTGTAAAGGATGTCAAACCAGTAGTAGTCCAAGTCACTTCAATGGATTGGAAATGGTTGTTCACTTATCCAGGTCAAAAGGTCGCTACTGTCAACTATGCAGTCATTCCAGCAGGAGTTCCCATCCAATTCGTGCTAACAGCCGATGCACCGATGAATTCATTCTGGGTACCACAGCTCGGCGGGCAAGAGTATTCCATGCCTGGAATGTCGATGGGGTTGTGGCTGCAAGCAGATAAGCCAGGCAATTATTTTGGTTCAGGGGCTAACTTCACTGGCAAAGGATTTGCCCATATGCAATTTAGAGTAAAAGCAGTTAATCAAGCTGATTTCAATAAATGGGCAGCAGGACTAAAGAAAGACTCTCCTAAGCTTACGAAAGCGGGATATGCTGATTTGTTAAAACCAGGGAATGTGAAAGAATTGAGCTTCTCTGCATATCCAAAAAACTTATATGAAGACATCGTAAATAAAAACGGAGGAAAATACTACCATCATATGCACGGGTATGGTGATGACATGTCCAAAATGTCCATGCCTGCGATGAATACAAAATAATCTAGAAGGAGGAAATTTTCCCATGAAAACATCGGGTTTTTTTGTAACAGGCGATCCTATGATTTATGGTGCAGATGTATCCATTGTTTTGGCAACTGTGGGTATCATCTTTGCCCTAACCTATTTAAAAAGATGGGGCTGGCTTTGGAGAGAATGGATTACAACGGTTGACCACAAAAAGATTGG
>JAUZQA010000307.1 GCA_030705665.1 Bacillota bacterium | reverse complement strand
GCTACTGTTATCCAACGGGCTGGATTTATAAAAAATCATTTGCATGTTACAAAATTTGATCGCAATCAAATGTATGCCTCTGGAAAGTATCCTAACCAGCATAAAGGCGGGGACAGCTTAGAGCATTATGTAAAAGCTGACCGTTCAATTGAAAATGAGGATATAGTCGTTTGGTATACGATGGGTCACCATCATATTACACGTCCGGAGGATTGGCCCGTAATGCCAACTGCTTATCAAAGCTTCCAATTAAAACCTGTAGGATTCTTTGACCGCAATCCTGCATTAGATTTACCTAGGCCGACTCCAAAAAAGGGATCAAGCTGCCATTAATATACGATAAGATTTGTCAACAAAGAGGAGACAATAGTTCTCCTCTTTGTTTTTTGTTGTTTTCGATAATCCGTTTCATTCGTCTACGAGTATATTATTTTTCCCCCTCTCTTACATGAATATCTCAAGAAACAAGACTCTGCCTCCATTTGTTACGTTTCCTTACAGTAAAAGTGATATCTTCCTGAAAAGTGAGAAAACTAGATTTGAAAGGCTTTTTCAATATGACATTATAGGGGTGTATTTAAAACAATTGAAGGAGGTAAGAAAGCATATGAGAGTTGAGTCGGAAGTGAAAGCTGAACGCCGGATCATACTTAATGAAAGCCAGCCTGAAGCTTCGGGTGAATTGATTAGAGAGATTACTTGGAAGGATGCATTTTGGTTTGCAAGTGGAGTTCCTGCTTTAGTGCTATTTTCCATTGGTGCGATTGCAGCGACTGTAGGAAATATTTCTTGGCTTGTTTGGGCATTATCCATCCTAATGGGATTTCTGCAGTCATTTACCTATGCTGAAATTGCAGGCATGTTTCCAAATAAGTCTGGGGGTGCATCTGTCTATGGTGCGTTGGCCTGGATCCGATATTCAAAACTAATTGCCCCATTATCAGTATGGTGTAATTGGCTTGCATGGTCCCCCGTCCTTGCTCTTGGGACACAACTAGCTTCAGGATATGTACTAAGTAGTTTTTTTCCTAATTCCTCGATTACTTCCTGGCAACTTACACTCCTACATTTAGATTGGGTAAAGCAAGGTTTAACTTTAAGGATTAATGCAGGCTTCTTTTTAAGTGCTGCCTTCCTTTTAGTGATTTTTGCGATTCAGCATCGCGGTGCCCTATCAGCAGCACGTATACAAAAAGTACTGGCGATCATTGCGCTCTTACCCTTAGTATTAGTTGGAATTGTTCCATTGTTTACTCATGGTATATCATTTAAAAACTTATTTCCTCTTTTTCCTTCAGGTGGTTCCTGGGATATGGCTGGATGGACATTGATGCTTGGAGGAATGTTTTTAGCTGCATGGTCAACGTATGGATTTGAAACCGCTATTTGTTACACGAGCGAATTTAAGAATCCAAAGAAAGACACCTATAAAGCAATGTTGACAACGGGTTTGTTGTGTATTGCCATCTTTACCCTTGTTCCATTCGCCTTTCAAGATTCTCTGGGACTGAAAGGGCTACTTGACCCTGGGGTTGCCAGTGGGGCAGGGGTAAGTAAGGCAATGGCTCATATGATCGGTGGCGGAGTAATAATAGAAGGTATTATCGTCCTTCTTTTAATTCTATCATTGGTATTAGCGATTATGACCGCTATGGGAGGTTCATCCCGTACCCTATATCAGGCTTCTTTAGATGGTTGGTTTCCTAAGTACCTATCACATGTAAATAGAAACGGTGCACCAACTCGAGCGATGTGGACAGACTTAACCTTCAATCTTATTTTACTTTTGATGTCAGATTATACGTTTATCCTGGCGATAGCAAACGTAAATTACATTATCTTTAACTTTCTGAATTTGAATGCAGGATGGATTCATCGAATGGACCGACCAAAGTGGTCTCGGCCGTATAGATTACCAAAGTGGCTTTTAATGACTAATGTAGTATTATCTTTTGTTAATATTATCTTTTTAGGTATGGGTGCTGATATTTGGGGTAGAGGTACGCTTTGGACTGGTTTAATCTGCGCCGTATTGATCATACCGGTGTTTCTCTTTAGGCATTATGTTACCGATAAAGGGAAATTTCCTGAACGAATGTTGGATGATATGGAGCTCAGGGATCAGGCTTTTGTGAAGAAAGCTGGCGCTTGGCCGTATATAACCCTGATTGCAGCAGTATTACTAATTATAATATCCCATGCGCTGGCTGTTTATCATTAAGCAGTTTCTATGAGATTTGAGTTCAAGTAAATAAATTTATATTAAACATAAATGCTATAGTACAATCTATAGCAAATTTTTTTGTAAATACAAAGAAACCAAGGCAATAAGCTCTTGGTTTGATTTTTTGCAAAAAATTATTCACCTATTAGCATAGAAATATATTGCCTCGTAGTGTGGCCAGAACCTTTAGAAGTGGTGAGCATGGAAAAAGCCTCAGTCAGATTTAATTGGCGATACGTTTCTACTACACGGCCGCTCAATAGTAAAGCCTCTCGTTGCTGCAGCAGCTGCTCGTACGTATCTTCCAACAGAAATCTTGACCTCAAAAATGATGAAAATACGTATTGTTCTGCGGCTGGACAACTGGTAGCGCTCACATCGGCATCATTAACTCTCCCTGCCGGAGAGTATGCGAGAGCGGTTTTGATTCGGAAGTTTCCGCTGCTAATTGTTTCTGGTAAAAATGATGCCGAGGATGGTGCAATGTCTTCGACGAGCAATCGAGTAATCCCCCGATCGTTTATTGCTTCGAGAATTTGCTCTGGATCGTCTTCAACAATTACTTCTTTGTTAGGTGTCCACACATCCATCCAGTAATGATCCAAATGTTGTTTTCCTACGTGGAAGATGAAAAATTCCGGATAGATTTGAAGTTGCTCCTGTTCCTTTCCTAGATTTGCACGATGAAAATCATAGAATCTGGTAACAGCAGCCAGAAGAATGGCACTTGCACCAGCACTCCCGCCAGGTTGACGAACAACAATCCCGAGCCGATCCTGCTGATGAAACCCTGGAAACAAATCATCAAAAGAGCAGTTTACACTATTCAGCATAAAAGCAAAATCCTTGGTTTTCAAGACTTTTGTAGTGTGCAACGTTCATTACTCCTTCCCATCTATCAATCACATATCTAAAACAAGGCAGCCCTTTTTTGCTCTTGAAACACATGTTAAGATGACATGACCCTCTTTTTTTTCAGAATCAGAGAGGAAGAAATCTCTGTGATCTACTTCTCCTTCCAGAACATCAATTTGGCAGGTACCGCAGCCGCCGATTTTACAAGAATAAGGTGCTTGAATACTATTCTCTAACAGAGTTTCCAACAAACTTTTTCCCTCTGGCACATCTATAATTTGCATGCTTTTATTTAGTTTTATTTGAAAAGGATTTAGTGGACCCGAATCGGGTGGGCTAAAGAGTTCATAGTGAATACTTTTTTCGGGATATCCAAATGCTTTTGCTTCATCAGTAAATTCTCTTACCATGGCCTCCGTGCCGCAAAAGTAGACATGGGTTCCAACTGATTGATTTTTCATTATATGGGGTGTCATTTTTTTTCCGTCTTTTGAAAAGTAAAAATGGGTTTCAGCTGGATATGTGGCTGATAGAAAATTATAAAAGGCACAAAACTTCTTTGATGGAACAGCATAATGCAGTTCAAATGATTTCCCATTCTTTTTTAATGCTGCTGCCATCGAAAGAAAGGGAGTAATTCCGATACCCGCAGCGAAGAAGACATGATGTTTGGCGCTAAAACTCAAGGGAAAATGGTTTTTGGGGTAACTAATATCAAGATGATCGCCAATGGCGACTTGATTGTACCAATAAATAGAACCTCCTTTTGACTGGTCGCTGCGACGAATAGCAATTTGATAGTGTCTGCTAATATCAGGATCAGTTGTTAGTGAATAGTGGCGTTCAATGACTCCATTTTTTGTATTTAAATAGGTGGTAATATGTGATCCGGCACTAAAACGAGGCAATGATGAACCGTCTGCCGCTGCCAGCTTAAAACTTTTTACTGTAGGTGATTCTTGATTGATTTCTTTTACAATGACCTTAATCGTACGTGTCATCCCATCGTGCCCTCCCTGCCTAGACTTTACACAACCTTTATATATCCAAGATAGGCTTCAAGTCTTTTTGAGTAGTGGTTAGAAACATCCAATGTGGAGTTGCAATATTTGCATGTAAATTCAAGCTCGGAATCCAGTTGTTTATGATTTAGTTGATAACACTTAACGCAAAATACCTTCTCATTTTTTTCTCCAATCCCATTGATTAGAATCTCCTCATCTGTAAAGCCTGCCGTATAAGCAATCTTTTTAATATCGGAAATCATGGGCCATAATCCAGAAATATAAAGTTTGCTACCAATTAGTTGTTGATCGAGAATTGGGAAGATGTTGTCTTCGGAAAAAGAAGAAGCAATCCCTACCGAATTTGGAAACCTTTTTTGGAGAAACTTCTTTGTTCCCTCTTCCTGTAGATTTAAATCTATATAAATATGTGTTTCGATATTGATTAGTTCTAAATAATAAATGATAGCTAGACTTTCAAATAGTGTTGATTCATCAATAAGAAACAATACTTTATTTGTCGGAGCTTGCAGTCGGGAAAGGGATTGGTCAAATGATTCCGCTTGCATCGATCTTTCGCATTTTTTAATAGAATCAGTTGTCACTTGATAAAAAAGACGGTATAGATTTTTTCCTTTATCAATTTCTAAATAGCAGCAGCGGAGCTGTAGATGCTCAGCTCCGTTCTTAATTTGACTTGTGTTAATTATGCCCGCTTTGTGAGGGAATGTACCATTTATTAGTTTTACTTCTGCTGTATAAACGCAATCAAATAACTGTTCTTCTTGAATAAATTCACATTGAATCGTGCTCATTTCATTACACCTTCTTCATCTTCAAGATCTTTTCTAAATATTGAATGATCTGATCTTTGTAGCTGATAAAGCCTTTATATTGAGAGATATAGTCCGGTAAATCCATTAACACACGGTAAAACCGATCGATCCATATCTCATTTTTGCTTAGTTCCTCAAGTGAAATTAAATGGGTGTGAATACTGAATAAAATTCCATTACTTTTTGGCAGACGAAATAATCTTTGGTCTTCAACCCTTAAATGAACAAGTTTACCTGTGTTTTCAACTGTAACTTTATCTTTTTTGACTCCCCATTCATCGAAGTTTTCCGGAAAGGTATCAAGGATTGGTTCAACTGTTAGAGTCCAGTTTAATCGAGTCCAAGGTTTTCCTGCCTCCATTCTTAAAAGAAAATTGCGTACTTTTACAGCTAAACCGCTATCCGAAAAATGAGGAACAGGAGAATGAAATTCAG
>JAUZQA010000306.1 GCA_030705665.1 Bacillota bacterium | reverse complement strand
CATTATAGGTTTCATACATGATTTCTTCATATTTACGAGCTGGAACCCATTCTACTGTCAAAATAATATCCTCCTTTATTTATGTATTAAGCAAAAACTCACTTACTATTGTACCAAATTTTTCTTTCACTTCCACATGTAATGCATGCCCGCTATTTTCAACAACCATCCAGTTGCTGTTTTTTAATAGCTTTTGCATCTTTTCGGCAATACGACAAAACTTTTCGTCTTTTTCTCCTGTAAGTAACAGAACCTGTTGAGCAAGTTGATCTAATTTCCCCCACCATGATGGCTGTGCACCAGTTCCCATTCCCTTTAAACTGTTTGCTAAACCTTGAGAAGAATGTGATAGACGCTGTTGTCTGACCTTATCTATTATTTGTTGCGGCAAAGTTCTCATCGTAGAAAAGAGCGAAATATTTTCCCAATAATCAACGAAATCTTTTATTCCCTTTTCTTTTATAAAATCCGCAAGTTCATTATCTTTCATACGTCTTTCTAATCTTTCAGTTTCCGTTAACAATCCAGGTGATGAGCTCTCTAGAATCAACCTGTTTACCTTTTCCGGATACAGGATGGCGAAGGTTAAAGCTAGTCTGCCTCCCATTGAGTAGCCGAGTACATCCACTTTTTTGCAATCTAATTTTTCAAGAATATGAAGTAAATCCTTGGCTGCCACTTCAATCTGGTACCGTTCTGCATCCTTGGGAGCATCAGTCTTTCCATGACCCATGAGATCAGGGATGATTAGTCTCGAATGCTTGCCCCATTTTTCACAAAACGGAAGCCATGTGGAAGAATCTCCGGTAAAGCCATGCAGCAAGAGAAGTGGCTGCCCTTCACCACATGTTTCGATATGATACTGAACTCCTTCAATCACAATCTCCATTACTCGTCACCATTGACATACTTTGATATTTCCTGGGAAACCAAATTCCACATTTTTCTGTGTTCTTCGGTATTTCTGTCTCTTTTTGTTACAACTTCGATGACATTTAATCCATGAGTCGTTTTGGAAGACTCCATAACGGCCCCGAAGTGATCCCAATCCTGAACACGTGTAAATTTCCCGTTATACATGCGAACAACATGTTCAAAATCAAGATCGAGCGGTGTTCCGAACAAAAGTTCAAAATGTTTTGGGTGCTCCGCCTGCGGCAGGAAGGAAAAAATTCCGCCGCCATTATTATTGATAATGATGATGGTTATATCAATGGGATAGAGTTTGGCAGCAAGCAAGCCGTTTAAATCATGGAAAAAGGTTAAGTCACCAAGAACAAGATAAGACGGCTGTTGAGAAACTGATGCAGCACCTAATGCGGTTGAAATTGTCCCGTCAATTCCATTTGCTCCCCTGTTAGCCAAAATACGAATCGATTTACGATTATTATGGAAAAAACTATCTAAATCTCGAATTGGCATGCTGTTTCCGACAAATAAATTAGCATTTTCAGGAAGTATTTCAGCCATTTGATAAAATAAACGCGACTCACTTAATTCTGCTGTATCTCTTATGGCGGTGAGATTTTCCTTTGTTAGGCGATTTAGTGCCTGCCACTTATGTAAATATTGTTGATTCTTATTTTCCTTTAGCTCGGACATGAGTTCTTGACAAAAAATCGTTTCGTTACAATAAATCATCTCGGTAGACAGTGCAGCAGGATCACGCCAGCCTCCGCCGCCATCAACAACTAAGTGCTCCGCCTGATGGTTTTCTTTTAAGAAGATCGTCAGCGCCTTTGAAACAGGCATAGCCCCAAAACGCAAAACAATGGTTGGTTTCAAATAATCTTTGGCGTCACCACTTCGTAAAAACGTGTCATAGGCGTCTATCACATTTTCAGTCGAATGCATTCCACTTCTTAACTGTGACAAGGGATCGGCCAAGATTGGAAACTGTAATCGTTCAGAAAGCTCCAATACCATTTCTATAAATGCTTCATCCTCTATTTGGCCGCAAATAATCATCCCTTTTTCATGCTCATTTAAAGCAGCGGCAATTTCCCGAAGATCAGTTTTATCAATGGTTAATGCTCCATTACGGACATTCACATATCTTCGCGGACGTTCTTTCAATTGAAAAACATTCTCATCATCAATTTTTGGGATGAGTGGTTCCCGAAATGGGAAATTCAGATGAACTGGTCCAGAGGGTGCTTGAAGAGCAGTTGCTGCTGCACGGCCGCAAACACTCCTTACATAATGCAGCATTTCATCACTATTTTCAGGAACAGCCATTTCCGCAAACCATTTTACATGATGACCATATAAGTGAATTTGGTCAATGGCCTGAGGTGCACCTACATCTCTTAATTCATGCGGCCTGTCAGAGGTAATCACAATCAACGGGATACGTGAGATATTGGCCTCGGCGACAGCTGGAAAATAGTTAGCTGCCGCTGTCCCAGATGTACAAAGGATGGCAACAGGCTTTCCAGTTGCTTTGGCAATGCCAAGTGCAAAAAATGCAGCAGACCGTTCATCCACATGGATATGGACGTTCAATCCCGGATGTTCCGCCATCACCATGGCCATCGGAGTTGACCTTGAGCCTGGACTGACGACTGCGTCCGTAACACCTGTTTGTACTAACTCTGCTACAAAGGCAGCTGTATAAGCTGTTAAAGCTTCTTGATGATTCATTTTACTTTCCTCCAAGCGCCGTAAGCATTGGTCTAAATTTCAAACTTGTCTCCATAAATTCGCTTTCCGCATCCGAATCCGCCACAATGCCACAGCCTGCAAAGAGAGAAGCCTCTTTACCTTGTATTAACCCAGAGCGAATGGAAACAGCAAATTCTCCATTACCTTTATAATCAATCCAGCCAAGCGGCGCACCAAAAAAGCCGCGATCTAGTTCCTCAACCTGCCTGATTTTTTCAACCGCTTCTTTCTTTGGAAGTCCGCCGAGTGCAGGTGTTGGATGCAGTCTTTCAACCAATAGTAAAAGTGATGAATCCTTTTTGCATTTTCCAATAACCGGTGTGTAAAGATGCTGGATATTTTTTAGTTTCATCAATTGCGGCTGATCTGGCAAAATGAGATCTTCACAAGATTCTTCAAGGGCTTCCTTGATCATTTCGACAACATACTGATGTTCCATTCTATTTTTCCGATCTGCCAATAATTGTTCTCCTAAAATTTGATCATCTTCTGGCGTTTTCCCCCTCGGAATTGAACCTGCTAAACAAGTTGAAAAGACATTGTCTCCCTGTTTTTTTACAAGCCGTTCCGGTGTAGCACCAATAAAGCAATCCCCATTGGACTCAAATGCAAAAGTAAAACTGTTATGTTGTTCTTTACGAAGCGTACTTAAAACCTTCTCACTTGCCACTTCTTGATCAAAAATAAGGCGCAGTTCACGAGCAAGGACTACTTTTTTTAGCGGTCCATTTTTTAAATCCTGAACAACCTGATCAACTATTTCCCTCCACCTTTGGGGAGATACAACATTCGTATCAATAAGACGTGCAGGCTGTTGATCGTTGTCTTGCTCAGCCCTGTTAAAAAGGATCTGCATTTCTTTTGCTGCAGCCTCGAATAAAGCAGGGTCAGTATCCTTTGAACATAAAATGTTAGTAGTTAAAAACGTTTTCCCGTGAATGATGCTAAGCATAAACTTTGGAACATGAAACTGTGAATGGGAGAATTTACTCCAAAGCTCAGTCTTTTGCTTTAATGGATCAAAAGAAAATCCGCCAAAAATAAGCGGCCCAATTCCATTTTCCTCATAGGGATTATAAGTCAGAGTCTCTGTTAAAAAATCCTGCCACTTTTTTTCAACGTGAAAAAAGCGGTCAGAAGCCTGATCCGATTGTATTTGCTTTGCTATTCCCATGCCAACGAGAATAATTTCGTCTGAAGGATCCTTCCAGAAAAATCGTTCTCCTAAAAATTTTTCTCTTCCATTTTGAAAAAACAATATAGGATCTATATCATCAATTTTATTTACAACACTAACTAAAATCGGCCGATCAAGCTTTTTTGCTTTCGTTAGCGCTGCCATTCCCTTTTCTTTTATATCCGTTTCTTGAATGGTAACCAAAGAAATCCCTCCAAAACAGCCACAAAAGCTGTTATCCATTCATTTTAAGCCTATTTTAAGATACTACTCCAATAAGAGCGGTGTCAATATTACAAGTCACAAAAGTGCCTAGTTTATTCCTTATTATAATAATATCATTACGTATGCTTAACACTTTATTTCCACTAAACAGCAGGCTAGGAAAATCCTCCAATTAAAGTAGTTAAAAAGTCATTGACACTGTTCGGCTAATTCCATAAACTTAGTTTTGGATAATATTCTTTGATATTGTACAAGTAGTTTATCTAAAATTTATAGATATTATTTTTAAAAGGAGAGATCAAATATGCAGCCACAATTACCTTCAAGTTCTAAACCTGGCGTGGAATCAAACCGTGGTTTTCAAATTTGGTGGCAAATGACCCGACCGCATACCTTAACCGCCTCCTTTGTGCCAGTATTGCTTGGATCAGCTCTGTCATTAAGATACGAAAAATTTAGTTTCGGTCTTTTCTTCGCCATGTTAATTGCGAGTTTATTAATTCAAATCGCCACGAACCTGTTTAACGAATATTATGATTTCAAAAGAGGCTTGGACACGGAACATTCGGTTGGAATAGGCGGAACGATTGTCCGTGATGGTGTGAGGCCGAAAACGGTACTTAATCTGGCTTTAAGTATGTATGGAATTTCACTTTTGTTAGGTATCTATATTTGTGCAAGCAGCAGCTGGTGGCTTGCTGTTGTCGGGCTTATTTGTATGGCGGCTGGATACTTATATACGGGCGGTCCGCTTCCTATTTCCTACACACCTTTTGGTGAGCTTCTTTCCGGATTCTTTATGGGATTTCTGATTATCTTAATCTCATTTTTCATCCAAACAGGAACAGTTGATCGGACAAGCGTCCTTGTATCCATCCCTATTATGCTCCTTGTGGGCGGGATCAACTTATCCAACAATATTCGCGATCTTGATGGTGATAAAGAAAATGGCCGCAAAACATTGGCCGTTCTTTTTGGTAAAACAAAAGCTGTTTACATCTTGGCAGGCCTGTTTGTCATTTCTTATCTTTGGGTTTTGGCACTCATTATTAGCGGCGTTGCACCAATTTGGATCGCCCTTGTTATTCTAAGCACACCAAAACCAATTCAAGCGATTAAAGGATTCATTCACAACAATTTGCCAATTCAAATGGCTCCTGCGATGAAAGCAACAGCCCAAACGAATACATTCTTTGGATTTCTGCTTGCTGTCGGATTGTTTATCGGTCACTTTTTCTCTTAAAAAATAGCTTCTGCCTTTTTGGCAGGAGTTATTTTTTTATGCTTATT
>JAUZQA010000305.1 GCA_030705665.1 Bacillota bacterium | reverse complement strand
CTCTTTTGATTGCAAATGTATTGACGTGGGAATCGGATTTTTCTGGATTGAACTTTTGATACCCATATTTCATTAGGATCATCCGCTCACGACAGATCTCTCCATTTTTATTGAGGATGGCGGTTTTTCGCGGGAAAAGCATCCGATCGCCTTTGAATTTTAAAACCGCACTTATCGCTTCATGGGTGAGGATATGATCGATATCTGTCATGAATAAATATTCCCCGCTGGCATAAGCGGCGCCGATATTTCGAGCTTTAGGCTGAGTCCAAGGGTTTGTATCGTGTGTTTCAATAATCATTAAGGGAATGCTCGGCTGATTCATGGTTATTAGGGTGCAGCCGTTACTTGGATCCGGTGTGATGATAGCCGTAAAATTAAAAGGCATCGATTTTTGTAAGTATTTATATAGGCTTGGATTGCTTCCGTCATCAACAAGGATAATTCGGCATGTTTTTTTAAAAACATGGTGCTTATCAAATAGATCATAAAAATAGAGCATCTGTCTTCTCACGGCTTCATAGCTTTCCAGAACGGCAATAACGATGCTGCACTTCACAGCCAAAGCCTTCTTTCCGGCAAAAAAGTTCCACCGATTGAAAAAATCGGTCAACACGTTGGACGTCTCCCATCAAGAAGCTTTCGATAATATGCCACCAAATTTTTCCCATAGGTATTGACATTAAAATATTCCTTAACTCTTAGCCTTGCTTGAAGTCCGATCTGATGAGACCTTTCGGGGTTGTTTAACATATGAAGTATAAAATGACTTAACCGGCACGGATCCAATGCTAAAGGTCGACGTATAGTTTGTTTGTGCCCATCGACAACCCATCCTGGAGAGTCCATGGGATTCTTTGATTCAACGGAGATTGTCGGGTCGATTAGAATCCCTGTTTGATTGTGAAGAATAATTTCGGGGTTGCCGTCCACATTCGCAGCAATGGATGGTTTGGCGATATATCCGGCTTCAATAAGCGCCCCGGCAAATGGCTCTCGATAAGATGGTAAAACGAATAAATCAGCAGCTCTAAGAAAATCGCCGACATTACTTTGAAAACCCCAAAACCTTACTTGGTTCGAAATACCGAGTTGTTTAGTCAGAGTCTCTAAACTTACACGTTCCGAGCCGTTGCCGATAATCCAAAAGACAACATCTTTTCGCCTTTCAAGAACAAAGGGATATGCCTTAATGAAGGAGTCAACCCCTTTGAATGGCTTTAATCGACAGACGGTGGCGACGACCTTTTTTCCCCTAGGTTTTGTTATTGTCTTGTGTGGAAGTAAATGCTTAAAATCGATTCCGTTATGAATAACATTAATCAAACTTTTCGGAGCATTAAAGCGTTCCATGATCATAATGCGGCTAGCTTCAGAGACAGCTATTATTCCGTCAATTGCACGTACTATTTCCGATCTTTCTCTGGCAACAATTGGAGAGCCATACCATGAAGCCCCGTGGTCATGATAGATGACTGCTTTTACACCGATTATTTTTAAAGCTTGAACTCCTTTGACTAAGGGGTGGTGAAAGTGGGCGATATCAATTTTGTTTTGACGTACATAAGCAACTAATTCATCTTCCCAAAAACGTTCATTTATAGATTGTAGAAAAGGGATCTTTAGCTTTATCAGAATCTTAACCCATCTGGGAGGAATAGTCGTTGGAGAAAACAAGAAGAATTGAACTCCAGGAATATGTTGATTAAATAGGTCAATAAGCCTTGATTCAATACCTCCAATCCTTCCCATCGGAGATATATGCAGTACGTTTAGAACTTTCATGGTTAACCTCCTAGGATTAGACGGACGGTCTAACCAGAACTCTATTTGAGATAGGGGTGAAGCGCTTTAATGAAAATCTCAATGCATTTTTTCTCCGAATACTCTGTCTCCACCGTTTGTCTGGCGTTTTTTGAAAGATGCTCTGCTAATGCCGGATCGGTTAATATTTTATAAAGCTTTGCTACCCATTCTTCGTGAGTGGATGCCAAAAAACCATTATCACCATCTTTGATGATTTTAGGGTGAACACCGATCTTTGATACGACGACCGGTACTCCTAAAGCCATAACCTGTCGTAAAGCAAATGCTCCTTTGGCCCAACTTCGGGGCGTATCACGATAGGGTACGATAAAAGCATTGGCTTGTTGTAGCTGTGGAACGATGTTTGTAAAAAAATCATGAATAGGGACCGCTGGTATAAACTCGGCAAATGGTATGTGTTTTGAGATCAAATCCCGTCGATCCGTGCTGTCCTTACCCAGATGCCATCCAAAAAGACGTAATCGATAAGGAAACCTTTGGTGTAGCTCTATTAACGGTTTTTCAATTTCTAAAAGGTCTTTTGCATACATATCCGCATGACTTTGCTGCCATGCAATAATGGGTGGGTTATTAGTCCTGAGGTGTTGAGGAAAGTAGGCGAATTGACGAAGGTCCGTAATGGTCCGGATCACAGCGCAAGGAGTTTTGACAAGGGAGGAGAGTAACTTTCGGTGGAGTGGTGAAACAACGAGAATGAGATCCGTAGTTTCCAATGTCTTGATATGACCTGCCTTATCCATTTGTGAAAAGTCATCATCAATATGGATAAGCCCAACTTTACCTTTAAGGTGTTTAATGCGGGCAGCTTGATGCAGTGGATGTAAGCACTTTTGAAAAATAATGGTTCCAGATTTGATGACTTTCAATATGTGTTTTTTCTTGTCATCGTTTTGTACAATACTAACAGGGAATCCGGCTGCTTTTAATCCGTGTGCAAAAAGTTTACCGGAGTATGTAGTCGGTGTGTTATTGTCTTTTAGAAGAAAAAAGTAGATCATTAAGAAAACCCCTCCGCATAGTGTGACATCCATTACCTTAATGCTTTAAATGAGAGGGTTCTTTAGATACTCCATCATAAGATTTTCCCAGGCGGAAGCGGAGTCTTCCCATCGGTATTCCAAAGATTTTTTATATCCATTAATTGCAATTGCCCCTCTAAATTTGGGGTTCTTTAACAGATAATTGATCTTTTCCGCCATAAGCTTTGGCTTTTTGGGGGGGATAACCATTGCAGTAATCTTATCGATCGCAAATTCGCGATTGCCGCCACAATCTGTGGTCACCACCGGCACTTTGCATGCCATCGCTTCCAAACTACAATTGTTCCAACCTTCCCACCAGCTACCGCTGACAAAGATCCGGGCTTTAGTAATAAAATGCGCCATCTGAGGTTGTTTCATTTTTTTCCCTTCGTAACAGTCGTAACTGAAACCGCCGATCCGACATGCTTCGAGTATTGTACTGGTTCCTTTATAAGGACGTTTACTTCCGTAAAAGATGATGTCAAATTCTTTTTTTTGGTCGGGAATAGGATGAAAGATATCCCGATTAACTCCACCATAAACGACTGGAAGCATTTTGCATAAAAAAGGCTTTACTTGTTCGGACACCCATTTGGAGCAAGTCACCTTGTGGACGCCGGGTTGCCGATAAGTATGCAAGACAATGTCATGAGCGTAGTTCAAATGATGGGCGTGCAGAATGTAGTAAACCTTCAATTTAGCAGGCGTTTTTGTGAAAACATCATTTTGAAGCGGATGCGTGTATACAAGAATTTCGTGGGCGTCTTCTCCAATCTCTGAGAGCTTCTTTGTTTTTGCTAGCGATTTAAGCCATTGACAAGGTGTTCCATCGGGGTGATAGATGGTGACAACGTGTCCCAGTGCGATTAAGTGATTGGTTAATTCGATGATTCGACGGATGCCGCCAAATATTCTTAAATGGGGTTGAATAAATGAAAATTTCATGTTATGTATCCCTTCATGGATAAATTCGTTAGGGCAAGCTGCTTATTCCTAATTTACGATGAACGATAGTTTTTTGTGTTAGGCCAGAGTATCAATGGGAAGTGTAGAAATGAGAAAGCGTTCTTTGCTTGGAGGAGCTCTATCTTTTTGTTAAGCTATTATAAAGGGCCAATATCTCCTGATGATATCTTTGAATATTGAATTGCCGTACGACACGTTCTCGAGCGTTTTCTCCGAACTCATGCATAGCCTCCGCATCAGATATCAGTTGTATAATTGCATTGGCTAAGGTTTTGGGATGAAGAGCCAATGGTCGGCGGAGTTTATGAGAGTTTCCGTCCACAACCCAACAAGGTACGGAATTGCCTTTTTCACTCACTTCAACAAAGGGGAGCGTTGGATCGAGGAGAAGTCCGGTTTTTTCATGGATAACAATTTCGGGATTGCCGTCGACGTTGGCGGCAATACAGGGCTTGCCGAAGTAGCCCGCTTCTATTAATACTCCTCCAAAGGGCTCTCGGACCGATGGCAAAACAAAAATGTCGGTAGCTGCCAATATATCGCTCACGTCTTCTTGCGCTCCCCAGAATTTCACCTTGTCTTTGACTCCTAGTTTTATTGCAAGTTCTTTATAGGCAAGACG
Source organism: Bacillota bacterium (assembly GCA_030705665.1). Next base: position 925 of record JAUZQA010000305.1, on the reverse strand, counting down.
TTTTGGGCCATCGCCCACGATCCAGAAGTCAATATTGGGATTTTGTGAAATAACATGGGGGATGGCCCGAATGAGCGATTCCACACCTTTTAGCGAGATCAGCCGACATATCGTGGTAATAATCGATTTATGCTCAGTCTTGAAAACTGAGCCACAGTTTGTGAATCTCGAAAACTGAACGCCATTATGAATGACTTGAATGTTTCGTGGTTTGTAGCCGACGCGTTGGGATAACATGATCTTACTTGCCTCAGATACGGCGATAACCCTATCCACTACTTTAATGCTCGGCCGGTCCTGCTTAATCTGTTGATCAGTACTTAACCAAGATGCCCCATGGTCATGATCAATAATAGCCTGGATGCCTGCTTCTTTCAGCGCCAACTTTGCTTTGGACCAAGGCCGATGGAAATGAACGATATCGATATGGTGGGTTTTGGCGAAATAGACCAATTCGCTAATCCAAGGCCTTTTTTCGGATTTTTGTCCATAAATGATACGAAGTGATTTGAGTGCACGTTCATAAAAGTGCATGATCGGATTAGGGGAAAACACAAAGAACCTGAAATTTTCGGCTGGTTCACTGAAAAAGTCGATTAACCGAGATTCTATCCCGCCGATATTGTGGAAATTAGTGACATGTAAAATGTTTATATCCTTCATGCCTATCCCCGCTTTTTTTAAAGGATATGACATTGTGTTTCTGTTGGCTTTCTAACCGGGCTATTTTAGTAATCAGTTAAGGAGATTGCATAATTACCTTTTTCAAGATTCCGGAACAATATATGGGGCTATGCTTATTTGTGACTATCAATATATTGAGCCGGAATGGTCAATCAATGAATTATGCAATCTCCTCAGTTATAAAATCATGGCACAGATTTATTTAAGGTAAAATCCTATCGAGAAAAAATAAGGGCACGTT
>JAUZQA010000304.1 GCA_030705665.1 Bacillota bacterium | reverse complement strand
TTCGATGGGACATTCTTCCACATACTTATCGGGAGTGAATGCCACCACACTATTTGTTTTGTTACATCATTTAGAATGTCACTTGTGTATTCGTGTTTAATAGACCCGAGATCTGTAAAAGCGATCCAACCGTTATTCCGACTGTCCAAAAATGAATTTGCAATGATCTTAGGATAAAAATCAGGGAAGAATGTTAAAATATTTTCTTGGACCCATATTTCTCTTCCACCTTGTTTATCATTGTTAAATCGTTTAAAAATAAAACTTTCCACAGGTGATATGTAAACTCGTTCAATTTTTCTATTCTTAGTAATCGTAGCAAGAGGTTCTCGTTTTAGAATAATTGAGTCATTTATTTGTCCATTTTCAAGTATGTAATCATCTTGCCACTTAAACATATTTCCATGCCCGCCTTCATTAATATCGTACGAAATTTTTATCTGCTTTTTTTGTCTATTTAAAGCATTATAGTATAATGAGCCCGTTTTTTAAAAAATGTTGCTTACTTGAAATATTTAATTCAGTATATACTTAATGATCTGACAGAAATAATGATTAAGTCCCTTAAAAATCAAACTGTGCAGGATCGCATACACATATAAAAAGTATGGCTGGCATAAAAGTTTTAAAAGTAAACGGGCAGCACTGTATTTTCTTAAATTGATAAATAGATTATATGAAACCCGAATCTTTGGAAATACTGCTATATGGATGATCAAAAAGTTTAAAAAGGAAGTGTTGGAAATTGACAAATGAAAACCAATTTTCTGATTTTATTAATGATGTTTCATTGCAGACGAAGATCGAAAATATTTGGAGCAATACTTGTGGATCTTGGGAAGGTTGTAATGAAACCACTATTCAATCATTTTTAAAACAATGTGATGAATATAACCTGGATCCCCAATATTGTATGAGCTGGGTGGAACAACATAAGGATCAAATCACCAATTGGGCTGCTGTTTCAAATGCTTCACTTACATGGGTAAATCAACATACATCTACCGGTTCCCCCTACACTGGTTTCGACGAGGATTTTAATCTAAAAAGAGAGCCATAGGCTCTCTTTGAAAAATAGTAATGAATTGAATCTAACACAAATAGAATCGAACTTGTATGACTAGCTTTTTTGCATAAATGTATTTGGCATTACTACAGCTACAACTTCACCCTTAGCACAAAGGACCCCGTTTGCAAATACCTCCGACTCTACACTCCATTTTTTCGGATGAATTTCAGTTACTTTTCCTACAGCTTTCAACTGTACTCCATGTGGTGTTGGCTTAACAAACTCAACTTTCAACGAGGCCGTTACAAATCTTGGAGGTTCTGAGCCATCTCCAATAGGATGTCCATTTTTTTGGTGCAAGGCAAGAGAAGCGGACCCTGTACTATGACAATCAATTAAGGAAGCTATAATACCCCCATAGACAAAACCCGGCAATGCTGTGTGCTCGGGCAGCGGAGTAAAATAGGTTATTGTTTGATCATCTTGCCATCCAGTTCGTAAATGGTGCCCCTTTTCATTTAATCGGCCGCACCCATAGCACCAGGAAAAATCATCAGGGTATTCGTCTTGAATTGCTTGCATTACTTTCTCTTCCAATATCACACACTCCTTTTTCAGAATATTATAACATAATATTCTGATAAAAGGACCTAAAAAGGAAAATTTTGCATAAAAACAAAGCTATTATTTGGATAATATAATGAAGATATTATATTTATATATGGGACCCTTATTTATTCTCCCTTATTTTTCACCTGATCAACAAGTTTTAATAAAAATTGATAAAGGATCTCGCAAGCTTGTCCTATCGATAACTCTTCATCAAAACCCTCTACATAGTTTAATGAAAAATTTAAATCCCATAGGCCGTCTTCACGATTAAACATCAGATCAAACTTTGGCTCTTCACCAGATAATTGACGGTGAAGCTGCTCTCTTATTGATGAATCATATTTTTTTTGCAATTTTAAGCCCAACATGACATCGTAAGTCCCAAAAACATCATCCAGTTCCAGGGATAGTGCATCAACCCTAAACGAATCAAGCCACTCTAATTCAAGATAAATAAATTCATTCTTATGTTTCTTCAAAAAAGTAAGCGGCTGTTCTAAGAAAGCTGAATTTTCTTCAGAAATCAACTGCTCCGTTTCTTTATCACATCTTTCAATATATACATTTGTAAATGGTACTTCCTTGTTTTTTTCAACCATTGTGTATCCTCCGGTTCCTAAATATGATTGTCTTTCAACACCTTGCCCTCCATAAACAGTTCATACATTCATACAAACATATATCAAAATCCCTACTCCCTTTTCAATATTTATGCCCTCATTTATCTATTTTGAGTGTCCTATTCAAAAAAAGCAATGACTCTTCGGGGATAGTTTTAAGGATTAAAAAAGACCTTACCGCTAGGATAAGATCTTTTTTTACAATAATTAGTTTGTTTGTAAAACCTTTTGAAGCATTGTTCCATTTTTGGCAAAATTGGTATGCCAAGAGAATGCTTTTTCAAGGACGTGTGGCGTTTGTCCACCTCTTTGTAATGCTTCTTGGAAATACTCTCTTAATTGGTCACGATACATTGGGTGGGCACAATTTTCAATGATCAGTTCTACGCGTTCTCTTGGAGCTTTACCACGTAAGTCCGCATATCCCTGTTCTGTAACAATTACATCCACATCATGCTCCGTATGGTCAACATGTGATGCGAATGGAACAATACTTGAGATTTTTCCATCCTTTGCAATTGATTTCGTAACAAAAATGCCAAGACGTGCGTTACGGGCAAAATCGCCGGAACCACCGATCCCATTCATCATTTTCGTACCTAGTACATGTGTAGAGTTTACATTTCCATATATATCTAGCTCTAAAGCTGTATTAATCGAAATTAACCCCATGCGGCGAATTAACTCCGGATGATTTGAAATTTCTTGTGGTCTTAGTATTAATCGATCACGGTATTTTTCAAAATTCGCATAAAAATGCTTCATTTTTTCTTCCGATAATGTTAGTGAACAGCTTGAAGCAAATTTAACTTTTCCGGCATCAAACAAATCAAATACAGCATCTTGTAGAACCTCTGAATACACCTCTAAATCAGTAAATTCAGAATCTAGAAAACCGTGGAACACCGCATTTGCCACTGAACCAATACCTGATTGTAATGGAGCTAGTGAATTTGTAAGTCTTCCTGCTTTGATTTCTCCACGTAAAAATTCAATTAAGTGTTGTGCCATTACAACCGTTTCATCATCAGGCGGAACAATTGTGGATGGAGAATCCTTTTGGTTGGTAAAAATGATACCTCTTACTTTATCAAGATCCAATGGAATTCCAATTGTACCAATTCGCTCCTCCGGTCTTGTCAACGGGATTGGTGAACGACTGCCTTGCTTTGCAGGGGCGTAGCAATCATGAATCCCTTCTAGTTCCTCTGGTTGGGCTAAATTAATTTCAACAATAACATTTTTGGCTTGTTGAATAAATACCATTGAATTTCCGATCGATGTCGTAGGAATTAATTGACCATCTTCAGTTATGGCTACCGCTTCAACTATTGCAAAATCCACCGGATCAATAACATCGTTTCTTAGCAGTTCAGCAGTATGGGATAAATGCTGATCAACAAAATACATATCTCCTGCATTAATTGATTTTCTCATTGAAGGTTCTGCTTGGAAAGGCAAGCGCTTATTTATAATTCCAGCTTCTGCAAACAATTTATCTACATCAGAACCCATTGAAGCCCCTGTATATACATTCACTTTAAATTTTTCCGTTTTGGCCCGTTCAATGAGTGCGTATGGTACTGCCTTTGCATCTCCCGATTTAGTAAATCCGCTTAATCCTAAAGTACTGCCATCTTGAATCCAGCTTGCTGCTTCTTCTGGCGTTACAATAAGATCTTGAAGTTGTTTGTTCCGTAAACGTCGAAATTTATCTTCCACTTTCCATCCCTCTTTCTACCCCTTTTGTAACATTGTAAGCGATTCCACTGTCGAAAAAGTGGATTTAGGATAGAATTAGAGAAAATTACGACGAATAAGCAAAATTGATGACTAAAAAAGAAAATGTTCAGAATAAAAGCAATTTTCGAAAATAGGATGAATATGATTGGCTAACAGGAACTCTTGTATTATTTGTCATTGCAAGAATAAATGTTGAATGGGTATCAGGATAAATTTCTTTTATGTAATGAACATTAACAATAAAAGAACGATGGCAACGTACAAAAAAGTCTTTAGGAAGAAAATATTCAAACTCATTTAATGTATACTTATGGGTCCCCATATTATCCTTAGCAAATACGTATGTTTTTCGATCCCTTGCTTCAATATAGATAACATCTGAAAATGGAATTGGAACCCAGCCATCGTTTAGTTTAATCGTAACAACTGATTTTGCATCTGTTAAAGCTGGGAAAACGGCAGTTATGCAGCCTTTTACTTTTCCATCCTGAAAGTATGGGATAGCCATCCCGTGATATGGGACCCCAAATACATCCCGATTAATGAATTCAGAAACTTTTTGTTTTCTAATTAGTGCTTTGTGTGTAATAGTCCCTTCCTTAACGGGATCGCCAGGATTAATTCTTAAATCAATTCTTTTACTAGGATGATAGTAAGTGTACTCGGTTTCATTTGAAACTGCGAAAGAAGTTTCATCGGATAATAACTCACAGATTACATTAATTAGAGAATCAACTGTTAAAAATTCCATAACAAAGCTCCTTCCAAACGGATTGGGCTGATACGAAAAAAATAATTTTTTATCGTTGCTATAACACAACTTTATTTCTTCTTATCTATTATATAAAATAAACGTCTACTTTTGTTGACAAATTAGAACAAAAAAAACAATTTTTTTACAAAAAAAGAAGACAAAAGATTTTGCCTCTATTTATAGATCTCTATTATTGGTGTTTGTACTTGATAATAAAGCGTGGGCAATTCCTGTAAAGTATTCCGACTCACGGATGATATGATTTAAGACTACTTTTGCTGTTTTGTTTTGGCTTACAGCATTACTTTGTGTTTTAATTTGCTCACATAGTTGAATGAATGCTTGACTCTGCTGCAAACAAAAGGAAACCAATTGAAGGACTTGATGGTACAATTCATTTGGTACATACGTTCCCAAACGAACAACGGATTCGATGTAGCGAATTACTTGTTGATGAGTTTGGGCAATCGCAGCTTCCCATTCTTTTAGGGCATCAACAAAATTTTTTTCTAGATTTGGTACAAGCTCGCGTATGACAACAGTATGTTCCTCTTCTTGGTGTTTCCAAAATTCTGCTTCATCCAAAATTCGAAGTGGCATTTGATCACCATAAAAATATTGCATAGATATCCCCCCATTT
>JAUZQA010000303.1 GCA_030705665.1 Bacillota bacterium | reverse complement strand
TACTGCTCCATCTGTCGGGCTAAGAATCCCGCAGCTGTTTCAACTGCCTTTTGTTCTACATCTCCAAGGCTTCCTTCTTTAGAGAAAATAATGACTGCACCGATTGGATCACCATTTGCAATGATTGGCCCAATGGTATAGGCTGAAATAGTTTCATCACTGCCTTCATACAAGGAAAGGTTTTCTTGGTTGTTCATAATGACGGAATTACGATCTTCCATTGTCTTTTCAACCAAATTACTTATATTTTTATTTAAGTAATCCTTCTTAGAGCCTCCAGCTACTGCTATGTAGGCATCTCGGTCACAAATTAATACTGGATTTCCAAGACTATCAAACAAGGCCTCAGCATATTCTTTCGCAAAATCACCCAACTCACTGATTGGTGAATACTTTTTCAAGATTACTTCTCCATCACGATCCACAAAGATTTCCAATGGATCCCCTTCACGTATCCTCAGGGTTCTGCGGATTTCTTTAGGAATGACAACACGACCCAAATCATCGATTCGACGAACAATACCAGTTGCTTTCATCCAATGTTGCCTCACTTTCATCTGATGATTGTTTTTCAGTTAGTAATGATAATCTTTCCTTTGCTTGTACTAATCACCAATCTTAAAGATAGTATCTTTCAACTGGAAAGTTCTATACACAATCAATGTATTTTTTTACAAATTCGTGACCATAATCCTAATTTTGGATAAAAAGCTTAAAAAAGTGTACAACATTACTTAATTGGATTTTCCTGCTTCTTATTCGTTGGCACCAAATCTTTAATTAATTCAAATGTTCTATTTAACCACTGGGCCGTTTCCATTCCTTTAATGTGAAGAACCATTTTTAATCTTTCTCCATCCATTCCAAGACTGATCGTTCTTCCAAATTGAGTATTGATGTTAGAAATAATGGACCCTTCAATACTGCTGCTTGCTAGTGGATTAAGGAATACGCCTACTTCCTGCTTTACTTGTTTAACGAGCTCCACCCCAGCCTGCACTGCAAAAATCTTCATTTCTGCGATTTGGAACAAATACGATACTTCTTCTGGATACTCACCGAAACGGTCAATCATTTCTTCTTGAAGTCCCTCAATATCCTCCAAGTCAACAATTCCCCTGAATCGCTTGTACATCTCAATTTTTTGATGTCCATCTTTAATGTAGGCGTCAGGAATATAAGCATCAATTTCAAGATCAATTTCAATGGTTGGCGGAACATCCACCTTAAGATCGGCTTTTCTTTCCTCAATCGCTTCTTTCAACATTTGCGAATAAAGGTCAAAACCAACAGAATCAATAAATCCATGCTGCTGCGCACCTAATAAGTTCCCCGCCCCGCGAATGGAAAGATCACGCATTGCAATTTTGAATCCAGAGCCCAATTCGGTAAATTCCTTAATGGCTTGCAGCCTTTTTTCTGCGACCTCTGTTAACACTTTATCTTTTCGATACGTAAAATACGCATAGGCAACACGGTTAGAGCGTCCAACCCGTCCGCGAAGCTGATAAAGCTGAGATAATCCCATTTTATCGGCATCATAAACAATCAATGTATTTACATTGGGGATGTCAACGCCTGTTTCAATAATCGTGGTACTAACAAGGACATCAGAATCACCCGCTAAAAAGCTGAGCATTACTGATTCCAATTCATTTTCCGTCATTTGACCATGGGCACAGACTACACGGGCATCAGGAACGAGCATAGAGATCTCCTCTGCCTTTCGCTCAATATCCTCAACCCTGTTATAAAGAAAGTAAACTTGTCCATCTCGGGCCAGTTCCCGCTCAATTGCTTCCCTCACAAGTGACCCATTATACTCCATCACATATGTTTGGACAGGAAAACGATTTTCAGGCGGCGTTTCAATAACAGACAAATCCCGAACTCCAAGCATGGACATATGCAGGGTTCTTGGGATTGGTGTCGCTGTTAGGGTTAGTACATCCACATTGGTTTTTAACTTTTTGATCTTTTCTTTATGAGTAACCCCAAATCGCTGTTCCTCGTCAATAACTAATAGACCTAAGTCGTGGTAAATAATGTCCTTTGACAAGAGGCGGTGAGTTCCAACGACAATATCAACCGTCCCCGCCTTTAATCCTTTCATTGTCTCGGTTTGTTGCTTTTTCGTTCGAAAACGGCTTAACAAACCAATATTGATCGGATAGTCTTGAAATCTTTCACGCAATGTTTCAAAGTGTTGCTGTGCTAAGATGGTTGTCGGGACAAGAATAGCGACCTGCTTTCCATCGGCAATGGATTTGAACGCTGCCCGAATGGCAACTTCTGTTTTGCCGTAGCCGACATCTCCGCAAAGAAGGCGATCCATTGGACGCGGTCTTTCCATGTCCTTTTTAATTTCTACAATCGAACGCAGCTGGTCCTCTGTTTCCTGGTATGGGAATGACGACTCAAATTCCCGCTGCATATCACCATCAGGAGGAAAGGCATGGCCTACTGCTGCTTCCCGCTCCGCGTAAAGCTTAATTAAATCATCCGCAATATCCTCAACAGATGATTGGACCTTTTTCTTAACCTTTTTCCAGTCATTTCCGCCCAGCTTGTAGATCTTAGGCTCTTTTCCTTCTGAACCAACATATTTTTGCACAAGATCAATTTGTTCAATCGGAACATACAGCTTATCTGTCCCTTGATAGCGAATATGGAGATAATCCTTATGGACACCATTAATGACAAGTGTTTCGATCCCTAAGTATTTTCCTATTCCATGGTTGACATGGACAACATAATCACCAATTCGGAGTTCAGAGTAATTTTTGATGCGCTCTGCATTTGATAATTTTTGTTTTCGTGCACTCTTTTTTACCCGTTTATTAAAAAGCTCTTCTTCCGTAATGACTGCAATTTTCTGGATCGAAAGTTCAAATCCTGTTTGCAGGTTCCCTCTTGCAATTTGTACCTTTCCAGGAATCAACTCCTGATCCTCTTGTACAACAGCTGCATCAATTTCATAATCTTCTAAAACACGTTCAAGTTTTTTGACTCGTTCCTCATCAGGACCCAAAAACACAATCGAATAATGGCTCTTTTTCCAGCGATCCACCTCTGCTTTTAAAAGGTGCATTTGACCATGGAAATTTTGCATTTGTTTACAAGCCATATTAATAATATTTTGCGGGCTTGTGTTGGCAACATGGCGCAAAAATAAAGACATATATAAAATAGGGAAGTCACTATTTTGCATTAAACTATGAAAATTGTGTGAGATTTTTAAATCATGTATGATCTGACCTTCACCTAACAGGGATGTATACCATTCAGCCTCTTCCTTTTCAAGCGAATCATTCATCTCTTGGACTCTGCTTAGTTCATCGATGACCATTACTCCATTTGTAGGCAGATAGTCTAGCAAACTACTAGCGTGATCATCCATAAGTGATAGGTATTTAAAGATTTGATCGGGCTTTTGCCTATTTTTTAACTGCTCAATTTCATAGCCAATATTTTGCGAAAGCAATATTTTTTCTTTGTCATTCTTTAATTTCTTTAAGCTTCGAGAAAGCCCGTTCTCCAGCTGGCCAATTAGCCGGCTGTATTGTTCATCCTCCAGAACTACTTCTGTTGAGGGTCCAATGGTGATTTCACTCATTTTTTCTTTTGAACGCTGATCATCGAGCGAAAAGGATCGGATTGAATCAATTTCGGTATCAAATAATTCAATTCGAAGCGGATCAGACTCGGTAATTGGATATATATCAATGATTCCGCCTCTAACGCTAAATTCACCTGGTGTTGAAACCATTTCCGCTCTTACATAACCCATTTTTACAAAGAGATGAAGTAGGCCATCGATATTTATATCGTCTCCAACTTTTAAGCATAGCTGATATTTTTTCCATAATTGCTTTTGGGGAAGGATTTTTCTCAGTCCCGCAATCGGAACAATGATGATTCCACTTTCATTCTCGCTCCAATAATTTAATGCCTCGATCCGTTGTGCTTTTAACTCCGGACTGGCAATACTCATTTCCGCAGCAATTAACTCATTTGCTGGATACAAAAAGACGTCTTTTTCACTTAGTAGATTAACAATATCATCGTAAAGCTTTTGTGCTTGTAGTAGATTGTGTGTAACCAATAGGACTGGTCTTTTCAATTGTTCATACATTGACGCAACAAAAACGGTGCGCGCCGAACCAGACAAACCAGCAACAAGCTGCTCTTTAAGGCCTTCATTCATACCTGCGATAATCGAACGGAAATCATCCTGTCCGGGAAATAATGATTTAATACCCTTCATAAACGTGTATCCTCCTCTCCTTCAATTCTTCTATTTTCAATATTCGGAATAGTTTTATAGTTATAAGTGCACAAGTACCCATAAGGACAAAAGTAGGCACTTGGTGTAATAGTTGAATGGCAGGCTGTGTTAAAGGCCATTATTGATTTTCTAAACCAGTTGATTGGAGCAGAAATCAACTGCCCAGTTAAACACAGCCAACTAAAAAAACAGAAAAATGCTTTGGATGTTTTCCAAAGCGGGTTTATTGAATAAGAAAGTCCAATTGATGATAATCTGGGTTTCTCTCTAAAGCCTCCTGGCAATCCTCACAAATAGAGGTAATGTGCACATCGCCCATTGGGTCGTAGGATACCATTTCCAGCCTCTCTTGTTCCGTTAATGTGTGGAGTCCCAGGCTTTCACTATTAATTGAAGTCTTTTCAATTTTACCAATCTTCGTCCCACAATGTCGACAATGGTAGTGTATAGCCACTTCAATACCTCCCTAGTCCAAACTTACTAATTAAAGTATGAGCTTATTAAGGATAAATTATTCAAGGATTGATTGGCTTTCACTCATTAATCTCATTGTATGTGGGAAAACGCTTCCTCATGAATCTATTACTGATTATATTCATTCATAACTTGTAAAAATGGTTTATCAAGCCACGTATCGCATGCTGCAGCACTTTTCTGAACGGCATCAGCGACAGATATCTGCTCTTCTTTTGAAAAGCGGCCTAACACATAATCCGGGACTTTCATCCCTTTTGGCGGACGGTCAATCCCAATTCGAATTCGGTTAAATTCCTGGGTTCCAAGATGTGCAATGGTGGATTTAATTCCGTTATGGCCGCCGGCACTTCCCTTTTGGCGGAGTCGTACTTTTCCTACAGGCAAATCAAGGTCATCATAGATGATGACAACATCCTCTATATCAATCTGATAATAGTCCGCGACTGCTCTAATAGACTCTCCTGATAAATTCATATACGTTAATGGTTTTAATAGCAGAACTTTTTCCCCTTTATAAAAACCAATCCCATATAAGCCTTTATGTTTTGATTGATCAAGTGGAATATTGAATAACCTTGAACATTCATCAATAACCTTGAAGCCAATGTTGTGCCTTGTATCTTCATATTGCTTTCCTGGATTTCCCAGACCAAC
>JAUZQA010000302.1 GCA_030705665.1 Bacillota bacterium | reverse complement strand
TGTCAATGTTATAGCTGTACCAATCGTTATTGATGGAACGATAAAAGGAATTTATGCCATTGCAAAAGATGTTACCGAGCAAAAGCGAACTGAAAAAGAATTACTGAAAAGCGAAGAACGTTACCGTGCTTTGGTTGAATCCTCCCCTAATGCGATCGTGGTTCATCAGGAAGGGAAAATTGTTTATATCAATCCCAGATTTATGAGCTTGTTAAAGGCATCTAATCCAGATTGCTTACTTGGTAAACACATCATCCACTTCGTGCATCCTGAATATCATGAAGTTGTAAAAGAAAGAATTAATACATTAGAAAAAAATATTTCTGTGGGAGCTTTAGAAGAAAAATATGTTTGTTTTGATGGATCGATTGTTGATGTAGAAGTTATTGCAACACCTATTGAGTACCTTGGTAAGCCTGCTTTTCAAGTAATTATACATGACATTTCGCAAAGAAAAGAAATGGAAAGTGAATTGAATAAATCTCAGGATGAACTGAAAGCAAGTGAAGAACGATTCCGCCTTCTTGCCGAATATTCGAGTGATATGATTACGATGCAAGACATAAAGGGAACATACCTCTATGCTTCACCCGCGTGTAAAGAAATTTTACAATATGACGAAGATGAGCTGTTAGGCCAAGATGCCTATCGTTTTATGCATCCTGATGATATTGAAATAGTGAGAATGGGGCAGCAATCTGCACTGAACACTGGATATTCCGTGTTTTCCTACCGTATTCGTCGAAAGGATGGTGAATATGTCTGGTTAGAATCTGCCGTTAAATTTATGAATGAAATTCTTTCCGGCAAACAAAAACTAATTGTGGTCTCGCGTAATATAAGTGAAAGAATATTAGTAGAACAAAAGCTTCAAGAAGCAAATGAGCTCTTACAGCATCTTTCTACCATTGATGGACTGACAGGAATATCGAACCGACGTACATTTGACGATCGATTGGAAATGGAATGGAATCGCGGATTACGAAATTCTGCCCCTCTCTCTTTACTTATGTTGGACATTGATTATTTTAAAGCGTATAACGATACGTACGGACATCAAGGTGGAGATGGCTGTTTAAAACAAATTGCCTCTGTGATCCAAGAGACACTTGGGAGGTCCACTGACTTACTTTGCCGCTACGGCGGTGAAGAGTTTTGTGTGATTTTACCAGAAACAAATGAAGCTGGAGCAGATATAGTGGGAGAGAAAATTAGAATGGCGATTGAAGCATTAAAAATTCCCCATTCTGGTTCAAAAATTAACCGTTGGGTTACCATAAGTGTGGGAGCCGCAACCATGGTCCCAAGTGTATATACTTCTTATAGGAATCTCGTATCCAATGCTGATAAGGCCGTATATAAAGCTAAATTTGATGGACGAAATTGTGTTCGATCCTATGAATAATGAAAACTGTTTGTATGTAAAGTGCTGATCGCTAGGAGGCTCAAAATCTTGAAAAAAGTGAAAAGTATAGATATACAAAAATGGAAAGAACAATATCCTTTACTGAACAAACTTATTTCGACGGAGGAAGTATTTTGGCTGAATCCAAATCTTGAAAAGTTTGAAACAGGAAGGAAAAAATCCCCGCTTTCTTTTGAGGATGTAAGGGCTGCAGAGGAAAGGCTGAAACGTTTTTCTCCATATATCGCAAAGGTTTTCCCTGAGACAAAAAAGATGAATGGGATGATCGAATCTCCGATCGTGAAAATTCCTTCGATGAAACAATCCTTAGAACAGAAATATCACCAGCAGATATTTGGGGAATTATTGCTCAAGTGTGACAGTCATCTTCCGATTTCAGGTTCCATCAAAGCTAGAGGCGGGATCTATGAAGTTCTTAAACATGCAGAGAGATTAGCACTAAAACATCAATTACTGACGATTGAGGATGACTACTCAATTTTAGATAGTGATCTATTTAGGACATTCTTTTCAAAGTATTCAATCGCTGTGGGTTCAACGGGAAACTTAGGACTTAGTATCGGTATTATGGGTGCAAAGCTCGGTTTTAAGGTCACGGTTCATATGTCTGCAGATGCAAAGCAATGGAAAAAGGATTTGCTCCGAAGCAAAAATGTTACCGTTGTAGAATATGAAGCGGATTATAGCAAAGCTGTAGAGGAAGGTCGAATCCTCGCAGAAGCGGACCCTAAATGCTATTTTGTGGATGATGAAAATTCTCATGACTTGTTTTTAGGATACGCTGTTGCCGCTTCTCGATTGAAAAAACAATTAGAAGAATTAGAAATAAAGGCAGATGAAAATCACCCATTATTTGTTTACCTTCCATGTGGTGTTGGCGGTGGTCCTGGCGGCATTGCTTTTGGATTGAAGTTTGTTTTTCAAGATCATGTTCATTGTTTCTTTGCTGAACCCACTCACTCTCCGTGTATGCTGCTTGGTTTAATGACAGGTCTTCATGATCAAATTGCCGTACAGGATATTGGAATTGATAATTTGACAGATGCTGATGGACTTGCTGTGGGGAGACCTTCTGGGTTGGTAGGTAAAATCATCGAGCCTTTTTTAAGTGGCAGTTATACGATTAGCGATGAACAGTTATTTCTGTTATTAAAGGAACTAGTTGATACAGAAGAGCTTCATTTAGAACCTTCAGCACTAGCTGGGATGATCGGACCTGTTAAATTATTGGAAGAAGGAACTGATTATATACAAAAGCATGATTTGTCGGATAAAATGGCCAATAGCACACACATCATTTGGGGAACGGGTGGAAACATGGTCCCTAAAGAAGTAATGAGGCAATATTATCAAAAAGGATTGGATTTAACGATGGAAATGCCAGGAGAAAGTTAATTTGGGGATTCAGAAACATTATTGAATGCTACGAAAAGTGTCCTTGAGAAAAGCAAATTCGGACACTTTTCTTGTCTTTTGTAACAATTTCTATCTCCCTGTAAATTTTGGCTTTCTTTTTTCAAAAAATGCAGCCATAGCCTCTTTGCGGTCTTCCGTTGCGAAGGCGCCATCATAGCATGATGCTTCAACCGTTAAACCTGATTCAAGATCAACATTAGATCCCGTATTGACAGCCATTTTCATCATTCTTAAAGCAACAGGCGCTTTCTGTGCCAGCTTTTCAGCCCATTCTTTTGCGGTTGATAGAAGTTTATCTTGTCCAACGACTTTATTAACAATTTGCAGCTGAAGAGCCTTTTCGGCATCAATCATTTCCCCGAAATACAATAATTCCTTTGCTGTTCCTAGTCCGACTACTTTTAAAATCCGTTGAGTCCCCCCTCCTCCTGGGATGACACCTAAATTGATCTCAGGAAAAGCAAACTTAGCATGCTCAGCGGCAATCCGTAAATCACATGACAAGGCCAATTCCAAGCCTCCTCCGCGTGCAACCCCATTAATGGCCGCAATCACTGGTTTGTTAAGGGTTTCAATTTTTGAAAAAGCAATTCTGGTGATTTTGGTCAAATCCATCATACCAACCGTATCCAGTTCGGCAATTTCATTGATATCTGCTCCAGCAACAAATGCCTCTTCCCCACTCCCGGTGATCACAATGACATTTACATCATCATTCTCTTCCAACTCACACATTAATTGAGTTAATCCCTTATACATCTGTGTATTCAACTTATTACCAGGCGGGCAGTTGATCGTCACTACCGCTATTTTACTATCAATCTCACAAAGCAATACATTATCATTCATTTATTTATCCTCCAAGCAACTATTTATACAATGGCACTATTACATCATATCAACATTTTTCAAGTTTTGTAAATTAATTTAGAATATTCACATTTTTAAACAAGAACTCGAATAATATCACTTTCAACTTTTTCCATAGTCATATTTCTGTTCCCTAAATCTTCTTTTCGTTGGGATTCTGCATATAGTGTTAATTATATAAATCCAAATTGGAGTGAACTTCATTCCATTTGATCCTTCCATTTTGGGATTGACCTACCAACAATCGAGAAAGGATGTGTGAATACTAAATGGATTTAAATACTTTTGTCAGGCTATATAAAGGGTTTTTACATGAGTGTAAGCAAAAGGGATGGTCGACCGAAGTTCTTATTGAGGAATTTGGAAATTACCTCACAGCGATTGAGAGTATGGAAGGAATTGAAGTACAGTTCTTTATTGAGTTAGATAAGGATAATTGTGAAAAAATAAATAATAAAACACAGCGAAGCAATCTGAAATACGGCGTTATGAGAAAAAAAGGAGAAGGAGATTTATTTGCAAAGGAAGTTTTGGATGCTTTTCACAAGTATTGGGCAAAGCAATCTCATAAAAAGAAAACGAGTTTTATTCTCTTTAAACCGTAAAAATTCACTATAGAAAGGCTTCCTCTTACTGCGAATAATTGGAAATCTTTTAGAGATAATAGGAGAGAATTATATATTTAGGAGGCTATTCTACGTGAAGTCAAATAACAAGGGGCAAAATAATAAAGGAAGCAATAACGAACAGAATCTGCAAAATATTCAAAAGACTGATGAAAGTGAATCTGCCCAAAAAGATGGGTTTCGGTATGACTACAATGATTCATCTGATTTTAAGAATGATAAAATGTCCTAAACTAGCTTTACATCCAAACAAAATCCCACTGATAGAAGTGGGATTTTGTTTGGCAGCATTCCTAAACTCGAACCCTATACTGGAATAGTAATGGAATTTGATTTCTTTTTAACAGATTTCCATTGTTCGGCAAATAAATGAACAGCTGCCAGTTCTTCTTGGTACACCTCAGGATGGTCCATCATATAACCAATTTGCCAAAACAGCATGTCAACTAATTTCATTGGTGTATACCTTACTCCGTCATTTGAAAACAGCTTTCTTCCAGTAGTAAAATCATCCATATTTTGATTATAAAAATCAACTAATTCCTTAATTGAAAACTCATTAAACTGTGTTCGAAAATCGAACAAGTTTAAACCTTTTTTAAAATATCGATCGTATACAGGCGTATTGCCATATACACCCATTAGAATAGAAGAAGCCAGCGTATCCGTGACATGAATCGGACTTTGTCCATCCATTTCAAAGATATGCTCCTGATAGGCCTTCCTCGTATCTGCGATAAGATTATCTACCCCTACTATACTTCTATAGTCTAATGGTCCATTTTCATGATCCTCAAAGAAGGCATTATTTTCCGAATTCATGACCACGTTTGCCAAAAAGTACCCGTGAACTTTATAATCCTTTTGCAGCAAAACGGAATTTCTATCAATTAAACCGCTGCTTACCAAATAATAACCTAAATGAAGACAGCCATGATCAAACACATCAGCCTTCTTTAAGTACTTATAATTATTCAGAAAAAATTTATAACAATGTTCCCAGGATTTGAATCTATGATGCTGATCCTTTCTCGATAGTGATTGATACTTCGAAAGAATTTCAGTGATCAAAAAGATCATCTCCTATTTGGGTTT
>JAUZQA010000301.1 GCA_030705665.1 Bacillota bacterium | reverse complement strand
TCCTTTAAAACCTCAACCATTCCTTTATGCCGACGTTTTAATTCCTTTGCCTCAAGCTCAAGATCTTCAAGCGATGTCTGCAGCGTAAGGCGCTCCTGTCTTCTTTGAGAAATCAGTTGAATTGTTTCTTCCTTATCCTGCAGTTTCTGCTTTGCCGCAGTTTCAAGCTGTTCTTCTCCAGAAGAACTGTTTGTCATTTCAGAAGTCAAGAGCGAAAGATCCTCTTTAAAAACAGCAAGTCGTTGACTGCTGTCCTCTAGGCCGTCTTCCAAAATCGCTAAACGTTCTTTTGCATTCATATACTGCTCATTTTTAGCAGCAAACTCTACTTTCAAATCATTGATCTCAGTTGTCAATGTTTCTTTGGATGTTAAGTCATTTGTTTTTTGCTGTGTCATCTCGGCAATCAATCGGTCAAGTTCGGCAATCTTCTCTTGAAAAATTACAAGTTCTTTTTCCAATTCAGCATGTCTTTCCGTTAACCGTTTGTTTTCTTCAGCAAACTGCCGTTTTTCAAGATCATACATTGCCAGGCGTTCATTAACATTTTTCTCTTCAAGCTCTGCTTCCCTAAGGTCACCCTTTAATGCTTGTTCCTGTATTCGCAGATCTTCTCCGCCTTTTCTATAGGATTCAAGCTGTTGTTCCTGATCTTGAATATCCGCTTTTATTTCCTTGACCAATGATTCTTGTTTTGCCGTTTTTATTTCCATCTCCGCAATTTTCGCTTTTAAATCATCAAGCTCGCCTTTTCTTGTCAAAAGAGAAGATGACTTTTGTTTAACGGCACCACCGCTCATTGATCCTCCGGGATTCACTACATCACCATCCAAGGTCACGATACGGCTGCGATATTGAAGAATCTTTGCCAATTCGTTTGCGCCTTTTAAGTCCTTTGTAATGACAACATTTCCGAGGAGATTATTCATTACCTCTAGGTATTTTTGGTCAAACTTCACTAGACTCACTGCGGTTCCCACATAGGCGGGATGATCTTGAATGGAAAGTAATTGCGATGTGGATACTGTTCTTCCTTTAATGACTGATAATGGCAGAAAAGTTGCCCGCCCGAAAGAATGTTGTTTCAAATATTGGATCGCAACGCGGGCATTTTGTTCTGTATCGACGACAATGTGCTGCAATGAAGCACCAAGTGCTGTTTCAATCGCTGTTTCAAATTCCTTTGGAACCTGCACAAGCTCAGCAACGGCTCCCTCAATTCCCTGGAGTCTGTTATCTCGGGCCTTTAAGATTTCCTTAACACCCTGAAAGAATCCAGAGTAGTCTTCCTCCATTTCCTCAAGCATTTCTTTTCGTGACTTTGTTTGCTGGAGGAATTGATAGGCCTGATACAAAGTTTTTTCTTGCTTTTGATAATTATTTTTCAACTTTTCAAGTTTATGCTCCATCTCACGGAACATAACAACCTGGTCCTGTAAGTTCTGCTGAACTTGTTCTAACGAAGATTGTATCGAACCTTTTTTTGTTTCAGCTGTTTGTCTGCTGATAATAAATTTACTATTTTCCTCATCGAGCCTGCTATTTTTTCTTTGCTGCTGTTCTACTTGTTGCTCAATGTATTTACGCTCATTCTTAGCACCAGCCTGATCATTTAAAAGCTCAATATATTCACTTTTTAATGCTTCGATTTTTTCCTCGATGTTTTCAGCGAATAACTGCAGTTTTCCCTGTTTTTCCTTTAATCGGGATTGAAGATCATGTGCTTGTTCACTCAGGGTTTTTACTGCATCAGTTTGGGTGACCCGTTGTTCACTAAGAGTGGCGACCTTGTCTGTTAATTCCTGAATATTTTTTTGAAGCTGGCCAATATTTTGTGAAGCATTCTTCTTACGCTCTTTTAATACTTCCTTCCGTCCTTCGAGTTTTTCGAGCTCTTCACTCGCATGTAGGAGGACATTCTGCAAATCATTGATCGACTCATCCAAGGCATAAAGATGGTCCCTTGCTTCTTCAATTTTTGCTTCACGTTTTTGAAGTTCAGTTGAAAGCTTTACCTCATCTGTTTTGTGTTCACCCAATTGTTTTGATAGCTGGTCCCACTTTTGATGAAGATCTTCAATTTCATAAACAGTTAAAGCAACTTCAATCTTTTCCAGTTCTTCTTTTTTCTCTAAAAAGTCTTTCGCAATCGATGCCTGAATCTTTAGTGGTTCTACCTGGCTTTCTAATTCATGCAAAATGTCATAAACACGATTTAGATTTTCCTGTGTTTCCACTAGCTTTACTTCAGCCTTTTTCTTGCGGTTTTTATACTTTAAAACACCTGCAGCCTCTTCAAAAATCGTTCTGCGGTCCTCTGCTTTGCTATTTAAGATTTCTTCCACTTTTCCTTGGCTAATGATCGAAAACGCTTCCCTGCCAAGTCCGGAATCCATAAATAGTTCAATAATATCTTTAAGCCTGCATGCTTGTTTATTGATGAAAAACTCACTTTCACCAGAGCGGAATACTCTTCTTGTGACACTTACTTCATTATAATCAATCGCTAATCCTTGTTCCTCATTATCAAGTGTGAGCGTAACTTCCGCGAAGTTTAGAGGCTTTCTCGAATCACTGCCGGCAAAGATAATATCTTCCATCTTTGAACCTCTTAAAGACTTGGCAGACTGCTCTCCAAGGACCCAGCGAATAGCATCTGTAATATTACTTTTTCCACTTCCATTTGGGCCAACGACAGCTGTTACGCCGCGGACAAAATCGACTCCAATCCGGTCGGCAAAGGATTTAAACCCTATAACATCTAACCGTTTTAAATACATTCTAGTTCCTCCCTAAGCTGGTTACGTTACAGGTCGGTTTTTTTCCTTTAACTTTGCTAACGCTTCCTGCGCAGCATGCTGCTCTGCTTCTTTTTTTGATTTTCCGGTGCCAATTCCTAATTCTTCCCCTTTGAGGGAGACCCGGGAAACAAACTCACGGTTATGGGCGGGGCCTTTTTCATGAAGAACCCGATATTCGATCACGCCTGTCCCATCCCTCTGGACTAACTCCTGTAATTGACTTTTAAAATCCATCACATGAGAAAAAGCACCAGCATTTATTTTTGGAAATACTACTTGTTCAAGAAATTCAATGACTGTTTCAATTCCTTTGTCTAAATAAAGTGCGCCAATGAAGGCTTCAAAAACATCGGCCAAGAGTGCAGGGCGTTCCCTGCCACCTGTTAATTCTTCCCCTTTTCCCAATAGGATTAATTTGCCAAAGTTTAGTTCATTAGCAAACTCAACAAGGGATGGTTCACAAACGATCGCTGCCCTTAATTTAGTCAGTTCTCCCTCGCTCATTTGAGGGTATTTGTTAAAAAGAAACTTTGAAACAGTCAGCTCCAATACAGCATCTCCTAAAAATTCCAGCCTCTCATTGTCCTCATGAGGCTTTCTGCGATGCTCATTCACATAGGATGAATGAGTAAAAGCCTGTTTTAATAATTTCTCATCAGCGAAAAAGAAGCCAATGTTTTTTTGCATTTCTTTAAATGGATTTTCTTTTGCGCGGTTCATATTCATATCGCTCTATCGTTTTCCTTTCCGTTTTTGCGCATAAAAGTAACTAATTTACGCACCATTACTAGTTTAAAAAAACTGCCTTTAAAACGCAAAGGTAGTTTTTCAAAAAATGGTGCAAAATTTACTTGTAAAGCTAAATTGCGCCAAATATAGAAGAAAGCCCCGTTTGAAAACGGAGCTTTGACCTTGAAATCCAACGATTACTTCTTGCTATTTATGTAATTAACAGCGTCACCCACTGTACCGATCTTTTCAGCATCATCGTCAGAAATTTCCATATCGAACTCATCTTCTAATTCCATTACTAGTTCAACTACATCAAGGGAATCTGCACCAAGATCATCCTTAAAGGAAGCTTCAAGAGTTACCTTTGATTCCTCTACACCTAAACGGTCAATAATGATCTTTGTTACACGTTCTAATACATCTGCCATGCTTGTTCACCTCCCCTCAAGCTATTATAGAGTATATCACAAAAAAATAAAATGGATAGTGTGAAAAAGTTATAAAATTCCTTTATACATAGGCTGTTGATTTCCGCTCCAATCAACAGAGTTAAAAAAACACATAGACTTTACATATACATGCCGCCATTGATATGCAGCGTTTGCCCAGTAATATATGAACTGTCATCCGAGGCAAGAAACGCAGTCATTTTGGCAATATCCTTTGGCTCACCAAGACGGGCTAATGGAATCTGCTTCAGCATTTCCGCTTTTACGTCTTCAGGTAATTGATCAGTCATATCGGTTGTAATGAAGCCTGGTGCAATGGCATTAACCGTAATATTTCTTGACGAAAGCTCTTTGGCTGTTGTTTTGGTTAAACCAATGATGCCGGCTTTGGCGGCAACATAATTAGCCTGACCTGCATTTCCCATCACACCGACTATCGAAGCGATATTGATGATGCGTCCATTACGCTGCTTCATCATTTGTCTTGTGACTGCTTTTGTACAGAGAAAAACTCCTTTTAGGTTGATATTGATTACATCATCCCACTCGTCTTCCTTCATTCTCATCAATAAATTATCTCTGGTAATACCTGCATTATTAATAAGAATATCAAGTTTACCAAAGCGGTCAATGGTTTCTTTTACCATTGTGGCAACTTCTTCAGAATTTGAAACATCACACTTAATAGCAAAGGCATCTTTACCTAATTTTTTAATCTCATCCACTACTTCATTTGCTTTTGCTTCGCTGCCGGAATAATTAACTGCAACATTTGCACCATTTCGGGCAAGTTCAAGCGCAATTTCTCTGCCGATCCCTCTTGATGCTCCCGTAACAATGGCTGCTTTACCTTCTAAATTCATTGGTTATCCTCCTTTAATGCTTCAATAACGGCTAAAGCACTTTCTTCATCGGAAACAGAATAGGTTTTGGCATTCTTGCTTATCTTTTTCACTAATCCGGATAGAACCTTACCCGGACCAATTTCGATAAACGTATCCACGCCTAATTCAAGCATTTTAGCAACAGAATCCTCCCATAAAACAGGGGAATAAAGCTGTTCAATTAGTTTTTCTTTGATTTCACTGGCTGCGGAAATCGGTTCAGCCGTTACATTGGCAATAACCGGAATAGTTGCAGCTTTCATATCAATTTGATCGAGTTCCTCTTTTAACTGGCCTGCAGCGGGCTTCATTAACGAAGAATGGAATGGTCCGCTGACAACTAGCGGCAGCACTCTTTTAGCACCCGCCTCTTTTGCTTTGGCTCCAGCTAATTCAACACCTTTTGTTGTACCGGAGATGACAATTTGCCCTGGACAATTAAGGTTGGCAAGCTGGACAGAGAATCCCTCTTCCGTTACTGAATTTGTTACTTCAGCCAAACGGTCTCTGTCAAGCCCAAGGACAGCTGCCATGGTACCCTCACCATTTGGTACGGCACTTTCCATAAACTCCCCGCGCTTACGAACAAGATAGACTCCTTC
>JAUZQA010000300.1 GCA_030705665.1 Bacillota bacterium | reverse complement strand
CTCGCTCATATTGCTCATATGTTATCCATCCTTTTTAATATTGGATACAATTTAAATGAATTATATAAGAAAATTTTGAATTTTTCAATAAATATTATAAAAATTGTATCCAATTTAATTAAAAAAATAGTCCGCTTTCCATAAAAAACAGCCCATTCGATTTAGGGCTGTTCAACTTGATCCATATATTCTGCTGCATCCATGATCATTTTGTACATATGCCTTGTAGGGTCAAGGGGGGGCACACCAAGCTCCTCCTCCAACACCTGCGTACATTTTTGATACCATTTTATCGCATAGGGCCGATTATTCTTTCGATAGTAGCAATACATTAACAATCGATACGCTTCCTCCCATGTCCGATCGCGCTCGATCATTTTTTCACACCAATATATGGCTTGTTCATAATTCTCATTCCGTACACTCAATTGAGCCAGCTTTTCTGCTCCCCGTAAAAAATAAACAAGCATACTCTCGCGTTTGCTAATACACCAATCGTCATAGCGCCGCTCCGGTAAATATTCCCCGTGATAGAGAGCCAGACCTTTTTCCAATAATTCCAAAGCCGCCTCCTGCCTCGTTTCATTTAAACCTGATTGAATGTATTCCTGAAAATGAACGGTATCTAACTCGATCACCGCAAGAGGATTTAGTCCATAGAATGTTCCTTCCCTAATCACAAAGAAAGGGGCCGCCCTCGCTTTTCGCATCGGTTCCAAAACATGCTGCAACGCATTTAAGGCAACCTTAAAGTCGCGGTCACCACTTTGGCGGTCTTGTTCCGGCCAAAGTATTTGCGTGATTTCATCTTTAGAAATAAAGGTTTTCTTTGTAATCAGTAATTGGAATAATTCCTTTGCTTTTTCCCTTTGCCATGCCTTTTCACCAACTTCCTTCTCTCCCAGCCAAATTTTGAATTCACCCAACGTTTGGACCCTGATCGAATAGCCTGGGTGTGTATCAAAGGTGGTAATCCCCATATTCATAAGAATCTTCATTGCATAGTTTTTTTGGATATCCGCCTTTATACACTCAATCAATAACGGGACAAAAACTTGAAGGTCCCTTGGTCCAAACAATGAACGTTTCGTAAAGAAAAATTCATACTCATCTATCTGAACTATATTTAAAAAGGAATTTGCTGCAGCGCGAAAAAATTCTGGTGCTTTTTCCAAATAATAAAGATAGGAAAGCCAAAATTTACATAGCATTTGACCGTACTGATCTTCACAATGCTGAAACAATGAATCTGTTTTTTCTAAAAGACGTAATGCTTTGGCAAATTGGTCATGATAAATGGAGGTAATGCCCATTGAAAGGGTAATAAGTCCGGAAAGCCAGAGGTCACAAACCTTTTCCGTCTCCTTCAATGCTTTATTTCCAGCTTCCATTGACCTTTCATAGTCGCCTCTTATTCCATATAGAATCGAAAGACCCATTAACGGTTCTGCTTTTCCCCTGCCGATATTCAATTGTTCCATAATTTCCAAGGCAGTTTCATAACATTTTTTCGCTAAATCCAGCTCATATTGGTTTAAAAGCTGAACGGCATGGCCCATTCGGATCCAGCCGCAGGCCTCTACCATCGGAGCTTTTAAGCGAATTCCCTGCTGAATTCCTGCCTGTGCCAGCATTTTGGCATTGTCTCCTTTACCCGAAAATGCTTCAATTAGTGATAACAAAAGATTCGTATCTCGGTGGGATTGAGGTAATGACGTTTGTTTACCAATCTCTAAATCCTGTTTCCCTGTCGAGAGAATTTTCTTTGCTTCAGTGAACCTTCCTGTTCTTAAGTATAATCTTGCCTCTAAATTACCATCCAAATTGTGATCATTTAAGTGCTTGGCTTTTTGCAGCCACTTTTCCGCTTTTGATGATTTCCCCAAGTTTAATAGATTCTCAGCTAAAAGCTGATATAATCTTCCCATTCCTTCTCCGGAGCTTTCCAATCCTTTTTCCCGGCAGGTAATCGCTTCATACAATAGTCCTTCCGCCTGATAAGGCTGGATCGTATCTAAAAAAATCTTCGCTTTTCCTTCAAGTGCTTTGCTCATTCCAATAGGGGATTGTCTTTGTTTTGCCCCCATATATGCTTTTTGATAGTATTCCTCAGCCACTTGATAGTTGGAACGATAACGGTAAATCTCCGCCATCAAATACAAAAGGTGATCATCTTTTTCCATTTCTTCTCCAGGAATGAATTTTAAATAATCAAAAATGCTTTCCAGCTTTCCGCTTTCAATCAATCGGCTCCCATTATTGATGAGAATAGCGCCAATCCTCTTAAAATTTCTGACTTTTTTATAATGATATAGTGCTGCTTCCCACATTCCTTTTGATTCAAACATTTGTGCACATTTTTCATGAAGGTCAATATACTGGGCTGGATGGTTATTCTGGAATTGATTTTCCAAAAAATCTTTAAATAAGGCATGGTATCGATATTGCTGTTTTCCAACCTTCTGGAGAAAAAGATTTCTTTCCTTAAGCTGTTCAAGCATATGGAAAACATCACTCATTCCGATGACACTGCTGCATATTTCTTCATCAATTTCTTCAAAAATGGAGGTTTGCTCTAAAAATTGCTGGATCTTAGGAGGCTGGTTTAAAAATACCTCCATGACTAAGTATTGGAATAGATCTTGGAGTGAATGGGAGGAGTATTCTGGAAGACTTTCCATATCATTTGGAATTTGTTGTGCGATCATACATAAAGCAATGATCCACCCTTCCGTCATTTGATAAATCGATTGTAATTGAGCAGGATTGACCGTTACCCCAAACAGATCAGTAAGAAGTAAGTCCATTTCCTCGAGCGTCAAGACTAAATCTTCTCTGACGATTTCTAATAACTGTCCACAGACCTTCATTTTTGAAAGATCCTTCCAATTTGGCCTGCTTCTGCTTGAGATCACCAGATGAAAATTTACCGGTATATGGTTGATTAGTTTCTCCATCCAACTATTTACCGTGTAAGAATGTTCTATTTGGTGAAAGTCATCCACTATTAAAATGATTGGAGTTTGAGCGGCTAAAAGTTCATTTATAAATAGCGAGCACAGGAGGTTGATTTCCTCATCGCGAATATACTTGTCCATTGTCTCGATAAAGGCTAAAAGATCTTTTCCAAAATGAGGAACCATTTTCCGGATTGCTTGGATTAAATAGGCTAAAAAAGGTAAGATGTCATCGTCCATGCTTGAGACAGAATACCAGCACCCCGCTACTTTTTCATCCCTCATGAATAATGCCAGAGCGGTGCTTTTTCCATACCCCGCCCCAGAATGAACAATCGTCAATGGGTATTCAGGTATTTTTCTTAATTTTTTCGTCAACATTAAGCGCCTAATATACTCGTCTTTGACAACTGGAATTTGCAGCTTTGACTGGATAATCGGCAGCATCATGGAAAATTCCTCTCCTAATTATTCCTAATTTTTTGATTATTTTACCATAAGTTGGGTTTAAAAGTAATCTTATTAATATTGTTATGATGTTTTCTTGAAAATAAATACAGAATCTATTATTTATGTAATAGGTTTTAGGGCAAAAAAAGATACTCGCTAAGAGTATCCTTTTCATTTATAGAACTTTTTCCATTTTACAAACGCGGCTGCCACTGTTCTCTATGTTCAAGACTTTGGCTGCCATTTGTTTAAATTCTTTTTGTAATTCTTCTGCTAAAGCTGTTCCAGACCCTTTTTCCGCAAAACATAAAACGGTTGGACCTGCACCGCTAAGTGCAACGCCAAAGGCACCATGCTTTTTCGCGGCATCCTCAATTTCTTGATAGAAAGGAATTAACGACCTGCGGTATGGCTGGTGGAATAAATCCAGCTTCATCATTTTTCCCGCAAGAGCCCAATTCTCACTAAGAAGTGCTGCAATTAACAAGTTGCTGGTAGCGGAAGCTTGTACTGCTTCTTTATAGATAAAGCTATTTGGCAAGACCTCACGGGAAACCTTTGTTAACAATGTTTCCTCAGGAATCATAGCTACCATTTCAAAGGAAAGGTCAGAAAATGGGATTAGATCCACTTCATTATTCTGATAACAGCCAACTACCAGGCCGCCATAAAGGGAAGCCCCTACATTATCAGGATGCCCTTCCATTTCGGTTGAAATCTCAAGCTTTTCCTCTTGGGATAATCCAAGTTCCCCTGCTAAATCTGCTAATTCAATTCCAGCAATGATGGCTGCAGCACTAGAGCCAAGTCCTCTTGCTAAAGGTATTTCACTCGACATCAGCACCTTGCAAGGCTGTAATGTTTTTTGATATTTTTCTGCCGTTTTCATAGCTACTTGGCAAATAAAATGCCGCTCGTCTATTGGAAATTGGTTTAATTCCTCATTCGTAGAGC
The DNA here is from genome assembly GCA_030705665.1 of Bacillota bacterium. The sequence goes on along the minus strand of JAUZQA010000300.1, from coordinate 1,116 downwards.
GGATTTCCCACTTATCGTTCAACTCTACTTCCAAGGTTAAAAATAGATCGAGTGCAATTCCAACTGAGTCAAACCCCGGCCCCAGGTTGGCACTGCTGGCGGGTACCTTAATTAAAAATCGTTCATTCGGGGTCATGGTCTGACACTCCCTTTATTAAATCTGCAACTACTCAAGCATCTCATAGTTTTATTCCTCGTTCAACCCGATAAGAACTTTTGATTTGCTTGACAGCATTCATATCTTTTAATTCCTGCAAAAGCTTTTCGTAATTCGTATAGGAAGAATGATGGGTAACTAACACAATTTCTGCTACCTCATTTTTCTTAACCGGAAGCTGCAGGATTTTTTCAAAGCTTACCCCATACTTGGCAAAAACGGTTGTAATATCGGCAAATACTCCTACTTCGTCCTGTACATGGAGGCGGATAAAGTATTTCGCGTATTTTTCCGAATCGTCCTTTAATTGCCTTGGATATTGCGGTGTAACTGCACTGCGGCCATTTACTCCCAAACGCAGATTTTTCATAACGGCAACAAGGTCGGAAACAACAGATGTTGCTGTTGGCAGACTACCGGCTCCCGGACCGTAAAACATCGTTTCTCCAACCGCTTCGCCATATACATATATAGCATTATACTCATTTTGAACCGATGCTAACGGGTGGTCATCTGCTAAAAAGGTTGGCTGGACACTTACTTCTACTTTTTCCCCTTCACGGTGAGCATATCCGATTAGTTTCATCGTATAACCTAACTGTTTTCCATAGCTGATATCTTCTTCGGTCACCTGGGAAATCCCCTTGACACGAACATCGGCTAAATCAATGTGCATCGAAAAACCGAGTGTAGCCAGAATGGTCATTTTCCGTGCAGCATCCAAGCCTTCCACATCGGACGTTGGATCACTTTCTGCAAATCCTAATTCTTGTGCTTCCTTGAGAACCTCGTCATAGGCTCGGCCCTCTTTGCTCATCTTTGTTAAGATGTAGTTTGTTGTCCCATTCACAATCCCCATCATTTTCGTAACCCTGTCAGAAGCCAGGCCATCGACGAGACTTCTCAGGATTGGAATTCCGCCGGCAACGCTTGCTTCATAGAAAAGATCACAGCCATTT
>JAUZQA010000030.1 GCA_030705665.1 Bacillota bacterium | reverse complement strand
AATATTGGTACAAAACCTGTTCTTGATGGAATTGAAGCAGCAAAGAAGGCTGGATTAGGCATAAAAATTAATATGGTTGTCAAAAAAGGATTAAATGATTCAGAAATCATACCTATGGCAGAGTTTTGTAAAAATGAAGGACTGCAGCTTCGCTTTATTGAATATATGGATGTTGGTTCAACAAATGGCTGGAAGATGGACGATGTTGTTACCAAAAATGAGATTTTTCATATCCTAAATAAGCAGTATGAACTGGAACCTGTGGACCCTGCATATTTTGGGGAGGTAGCAAAACGATACCATTATAAAGATTCAAATGTCGATGTTGGCTTTATTACTTCAGTCTCTGAATCATTTTGCAGCAGCTGTACGCGGGCTCGTTTATCTGCAAATGGGCAAATTTTCACTTGTTTGTTCAATGGAAATGGCCACGATATCCGAAATATCATGAGAAACGGTGGCTCTGATGATCAGCTTCGCCAAAGAATCATTGATATTTGGAAGGGCAGAACAGATCGGTATTCTGACGAGAGAACGGCTGAAACCAATAATAATCGAAAGAAAATTGAAATGTCTTATATTGGCGGTTAAAAAATGTGGAAGCGCTCGTGCTAAAGCGGGTGCTTCCACTCAGAAGAAAAACTCTCTTTCATTAAAGAGAGTTTTTTTCTTTAAAAAATTCTTATTTAATATATCGGGGGAAGAGAATGTTATTTTCAAGGTGTACATGCATAAAGGTGTCTGCTTCAAGCATTTCCAGGCGCTGATAGACAAGAGTATAGGTTCCGCAGGCATCAAAAGGTAAAGCATAATCAGAAGTAATCGTGCGCAGCTCCTTCAAAATAGCCCCTGCTGCATCGTGCTCTTTTTCCAGTTCAACGATCATATTAATGGCTTCTTCAGTGTTTCCAACTTCATTTGCTTCTAATTTTTTGATTAAAGGAAAAACAATTTCTTCCTCTTTTCTTGTATGTTCAATCATTTCTTTTTTAAATTCATAGAATAGTTCATTTACTTTTAAAAGTTCAGGATGATGATCTCCATGAACCCGAGATACCTTTGTTACATATGGGCTGAGCTGGGTAAGCTCCTCTATTAGCGGACGATGGTAGTGTGAAATAACATGATCAATGATTGTATTTGAATCTGAATCTGTCCATACTTCAACGTTTATCTCTTCTGCACTGCTTTTTTCGATCACAACGTTTAATTCGGAAAGTAATAAATCTAACTCCACATCACTTGACGTTGCAGCTTGTTCGATTGGGATATTTCCGCCGCAGCAAAAATCAATTCGATGTTTTTTAAAGACATCGCTGGACTTAGGAAACTCATTTACTATATCTTTAACTAAAGTATTATTTGAAATTGTGAAATTCACCTGTATTTCCTCCTCATTAGTAGGTATACACTTAGCATATAGGAAAGAGAAGATTAACATGGTGACGTGAATCACACACTTATTATGATTTTTCTTTATAATTAATGTTGGAATATTTTAATGGATTTGAAGTGCCCAAATATGGCAATTAGGAATACATATCATAAAATGTACTTACGTGTTTTAGGAGCTGATAGGAATGTTTGAAAGAAGAACACCGATTTCGATAGCGGAAGCTGTACAAAAAGTAATGGAGCACCAATGCAGTGGAAAAACTGAATTGGTTTCAATTGATGAAAGTTTTGGACGTTTTCTTGCGGAGGATTTAACGGCAACATGTGATGTTCCTCATTTTAACCGTGCTCCGTATGATGGTTTTGCGATTAGATCCATCGATTCCAGTGCTGCTTCGTTAAATAACCCAGTTGAATTTGAGGTTATTGATCATATCGGAGCTGGAATGGTTTCAAAAAAAGTGCTGAAAGATAAAGAGGCTGTTCGCATTATGACAGGGGCCATGATGCCAGAAGGATCTGATGCGGTAGTCATGTTTGAAGTCGCCCAATCCTCAGAAAAAAATGGGAAGCCTTATATGACGATCAAACGCAATGTTAAGGCAGGAGAAAATGTTTCTTTCATAGGTGAAGATGCCAAGGAAGGCCAGATTCTCGTTAAAAAAGGAACAGTGATAAATCCGGGGATCCAAGCCATGCTTGCAACTTTTGGATATGCAAGCGTGCCTGTTGCAAGAAAACCTGTTATTGGTTTATTTGCTACAGGAACAGAACTATTAGAAGTTAATGAACCATTAGTTCCCGGGAAAATCCGCAATAGTAATTCACATATGATTGCAGCACAAATAGTGCGCGCAGGAGGAATCGTTAACTACTTAGGAAAGCTGCCTGATGAATTTGATACATGTTTTAATGCGGTAAAAGACGCTCTTGAAAAAGTTGATCTATTAATGACAACTGGGGGAGTTTCGGTTGGCGATTTTGATTACCTTCCTGAAATCTATGAAAAACTCGGAGCGGAAGTTTTATTTAATAAAGTAGCGATGCGGCCAGGAAGTGTTACAACGGTAGCTGAATATAATGGTAAACTGCTGTTTGGTCTTTCGGGAAATCCTTCTGCTTGTTATGTAGGATTTGAATTATTTGCCCGGCCAATCATCAGGAGAATGTTATGTTCAGAAAAGCCACATTTACGTAAGGAAAAAGCAATTTTGGATACCGATTTTCCAAAAGCAAATCCTTTCACCAGATTTGTTAGAAGCAGATATACAATCGCAGATGGAAAATTGCAAGTTTCACCGAGCGGATTGGACAAATCCAATATCATTATGAGCCTTTCAGGTGCAAACTCGTTAATGATCCTTCCGGGAGGGACAAGAGGGTTTGAATCGGGAACAGACGTTGAAATTTTATTGCTTGAAGACCAAGAGGGTAGTGTTTGGCCTTGGTAAAGCCGTTTATTTTTCAAATTGTCGGGTATAAAAATAGTGGTAAAACAACAGTTATGACTGAGCTGATAAAAAGATTAAAAGCAGATGGTTTAAATGTAGTTTCTATAAAGCATCATGGTCATGGAGGCAAACCTGAGGCAGCAACAAGTAATGACTCAACAAAACACCTTGAATCAGGTGCACTCGCATCAATCGTTGAAGGCGATGGCAGTCTGCTATTACAGGCAGAGAAGACAACGTGGACATTGGAAGAGAAAATCCAATTAGCCGCCTTTTTTAAACCTGATGTAATATTAATTGAAGGGCATAAACACGAGACATATCCCAAATTATTATTATTAAGGAGAAAAGAGGATTTTGATTTATTGCAATTGCGTAATGTTCAAGTCGTTATGCTTTGGGAGGAAGTCCCGAAAGATGCTTCTTTAAAAGATATCCCATCGTTTTATTTAAACGATACAAGTGCGATTGATTGGGTGACTGATTACTTGGAAAATCAGTTATGAAAAAATTCCTTCTAAATCGGAAAAAGTGACGAAAATGTGACTATCATCACTCCCTTTTTTTGAAATATAGTATATAATGTTTTTGGGGGATATTATGTTTGTTGATATATTTGGTACAAGGGTGTAATGGAAGTGCTCAAATCTCCGGAAGATTCTTGAGCATTTCCAGCTCCTTGGGCCATTTTAATTATGAATAATACGTTACAATTCAGAAGGCGGATGCCTTCTTTTTATTTTTTAGTGACAAGATTCACTTTCCTTCCAGGTATGCTGACTTATAGTAAGGATAGCTGGAAAGGAGTGATCAACGTGAAGTTATTTTTACCAAAACAACATGGCGCTTGGGCAATGGTTATTATTCCATTTTGGCTGGGGGCAATACAAGGCGGTTTTGTTTGGCAGCATATCCCGTTTTTTATTGGCTGGCTTTTACTCTATTTAGCGACCTATCCCATGCTCTTATTATTTAAAAAGAAAAAGCTCCCTTTTTATACAAAGTGGACAATCTATTATATAGTCCCAGCGGTTTTATTGTTGCTTTTTCCGCTGTTTAAAAATTTTGCAATTATCTATTTTGGTTTATTAATGATTCCTTTTTTCATCATAAATGCATTTTATTCAGCAAAAAATAAGGATCGTGCGCTGATGAATGATTTTAGCGCAATTTTTGCTTTTTCATTCGCCAGCCTGGCGAGCAGCTTTCTAGGAGCAGGGAAAGTTACCCCAATGGCTTTCTTTGTTTTCTCTTCATCAGTGCTTTTCTTCGTAGGATGTACTTTTTATGTGAAAACAATGATAAGAGAAAGGAAAAATGTCCAATTTAAATGGCTATCCTGGATTTATCACATTGTTGTACCGATTCTATGGCTTTTCCTGGGATATTGGATTGCTGCAATCGCGTATGTTCCAAGCCTTCTTCGGGCAATTGGTTTTTACGGAAAACCTTTATCAACCAAACAAGTGGGAATATATGAAATTGTTAATGCGGCCATATTTCTTATGATCGTTGCAATTCAATTAGTGGTGAACTAAAAAAGCTCGAGCCGATGCTCGAGCTTTTTAGTTGATTTTACAAATTTCTGCCGGACAGTTTTCACAATCAATTTCCTCGCGCAGGTAATTGAGATCATGGATTGTGATGGTACCTTTATCAACAGTAATAATATCTTCTTTGCGCAATTCACTTAGAAGGCGATTGACCACTTCCCGTGATGTCCCACAGAAATTTGCCAATTCTTGATTCGTTAATGGAACGGTAATTAAAATCCCCACATTTGTTTTTGTTCCATAACTATTGGCAATCCTAATTAATGTTGAATATAGTGCCCCTTTTTTCCCATTGAGGACTAAATCACGAAATTTTGCCTGTGTTTTGCGGAATTCGAGTCCCATCCATTTCATAAACTCTGTGGCTAGAACATGATCTTTTGAGAGTTTTTCTTCAAGGACATCTTTCATAATGACGGAAACTTCGCCGCTTTCTGTTACCCGACCGCTTAATAAATATCTTTTAACTGGACAAAATAATTCAAGTTCACAGATCATATCACCGCCGGTACACATCCGGATCGTAAGTTCTCTTCCATCGGGAATAATTTTGCTGACTTGAACCATTCCGCTATGAATAATATATAATTCATTTGCTTGGGAACCTTCCTGAAAAAGGAAAGTACCCTTTTCAATTCTTCTTGTATGATGAACCAATTCAAACAGTTCTTGCAGTGCGTTTGGTACTTTTTCGATTGACTGCATATTATAACCACCTTCAAGGAGATCGGTGCTTCAAATTTTGAAAATTGCGATTAATAAATGATTACACTGTAATTATAGTGTTTATAATGTACAGATTTCAATCATATCCACTATTATTTCATATTTTCGTCATAAATTGTATACTTTTTAGATGCATTTTAGGTAAATTCATGTAAAGTGTTTAGAAAGTTCCATTCATGAACCCACAATATTAAAGGAATAATAAAGGTGTAAAGGTAAAGGAGGAATTGGAATGGGACAAAACCATCAATTTGGGGCAGGGAAAAAAGCACCTAACAATGGGATCTATATAGAAGTTGGTGAGACGGGAAGCAATATTAAAAACCCGCAAAAGATCAAGCTTAAAGCAGGAGAAGCGTTCCCTGAAAACTCCAACCATAATCGTAAGTGGACTTACTCGAGAAAGCCTTAAAAATAGAAATAGAAAAGTCATCCAGCGGATGGCTTTTCTTTCATTTTTTTTTGTTTTATAATGAGGATAAAGGTCAAAGATGGTCAAATGAGAGGTGTATATGATGGACTTAAATCAAATGACAGAACGATTGCAGAACGCATTTTTGGATGCGCAATCACTGGCGATCAAGTCAAATCATCAGCAAGTTGATGAACCGCATTTGTTCCTATCGCTAATGAATCAAGAGGATAGTTTGATCAACACCATTCTAAATAGAATGGAAATCCCGCTACAAAAAATGGAGGATGATTTTAAACTAGAACTGGCTAAAATCCCTCAGGTTAGCGGTACAGGGGCTGATCAAGGATCATTATATATAAGTATGCGATTGCAACGGATGATGGTGAAGGCAGAGGAACTAGAAAAAAGCTTCGCAGATGAATATTTATCTGTTGAGCATGTACTGTTAGCTGCAGCGCAAACGAAAGATTCTGTACTTGGTAAAGCTTTATCCACTTTCAAAAAAAGTGAGGCTCAAATTTTTCAAGTAATAAAAGAAATAAGGGGGAACCAAAAAGTGACATCCCAAAATCCTGAGGCGACATATGATGTTTTAAAAAAATATGGCAGGGATTTAGTAGCTGAGGTAAAAGCAGGTAAGGTGGATCCTGTAATTGGCAGAGACACGGAAATAAGGCATGTCATTCGAATTTTATCTCGTAAAACTAAAAACAATCCTGTACTAATCGGGGAGCCGGGCGTAGGGAAAACGGCGATTGTCGAAGGACTGGCACAGCGGATCGTCAGAAAAGATGTACCGGAAGGATTAAAAGATAAGATTGTGTTCTCATTAGATATTGGCTCCTTGATTGCAGGTGCAAAGTTCCGCGGGGAATTTGAAGAGAGATTAAAAGCAGTTCTTAATGAAGTGAAAAAAAGTGAAGGGCAAATTTTACTATTCATTGATGAGCTCCATACAATTGTGGGTGCCGGAAAAACAGAAGGGGCAATGGATGCAGGGAATATGCTGAAACCAATGCTGGCCCGTGGAGAACTGCATTGCATCGGGGCTACAACATTGGATGAATATCGCAAGTATATTGAAAAAGATCCCGCGCTTGAACGAAGGTTTCAACATGTCCTTGTTCAAGAACCGGACGTTGAGGACACCATTTCGATTTTACGCGGTTTAAAGGAAAGGTTCGAAGTCCATCATGGTGTTAAAATTCATGACCGAGCACTGGTGGCAGCAGCTACACTTTCTGACCGCTATATTACCGATCGATTTTTGCCAGATAAAGCAATCGATCTTGTCGATGAAGCCTGTGCCTTAATCCGTACAGAAATCGATTCATTGCCAACTGAGCTTGATGAGGTTACCCGCAGGGTGATGCAGCTGGAAATTGAAGAAGCAGCATTAACAAAGGAACAAGACGAAGTAAGCAAGCAAAGATTATTAATACTGACCAAAGAATTAGCAAACCTAAAAGAACAAGCAGATCAGATGAAGGCACAATGGATGCAAGAAAAAGAAGGCATTCAAAAATTACGTGAAAAAAGGGAAGAAATTGAAAAACTGCGGCGTGATTTACAAAAAGCTGAAGATGATTATGATTTAAATCGAGCAGCAGAATTACGTCATGGCAAAATTCCTCTTGCCGAAAAGGAATTAAGGGAATTGGAAGAAAAAGCCGACACGCAGAGTGATAATAGGTTACTGAGAGAAGAAGTTACCGAAGAGGAAATCTCCAATATCGTAGCAAGGTGGACAGGCATACCGCTGGCAAGACTCGTGGAAGGAGAACGCGAAAAACTACTAAAATTGGAAAGTCTGCTGCATGAACGTGTAATTGGACAGGATGAGGCAGTTGAATTGGTAACAGATGCGGTATTACGTGCACGAGCTGGGATAAAGGATCCAAATCGTCCAATTGGCTCATTTCTATTCCTAGGACCAACCGGCGTAGGTAAAACGGAATTAGCGAAGGCATTAGCAGAATCACTATTTGATAGTGAGGAGCAAATGATTCGTATTGACATGTCCGAATATATGGAGAAACATACAGTGTCAAGGCTAATTGGAGCTCCTCCGGGCTACGTCGGCTATGAAGAAGGCGGGCAATTGACAGAGGCTATAAGAAGAAGACCTTACTCTGTTATTCTCTTGGACGAGATCGAAAAGGCGCATTCAGAGGTGTTTAATATTTTATTACAAGTCCTTGATGATGGGCGTATTACCGATTCACACGGAAGGACCGTAGACTTTAAAAATACAGTCATTATCATGACCTCTAATATTGGCTCGCAAACATTGCTTGAAAGACCTGGAAGTGAGATCGATGAACAAACAAGGAGCAGTGTGCTAAATCAACTAAGGGCCCATTTTCGTCCGGAATTTTTAAACCGAGTAGATGAAACGATTTTATTTAAGCCATTAACAGTCGTGGAAATAAAGGATATTGTGGTTAAGCTGATGAAAGAATTACAGCAAAGGCTAAATGAACAGCAGATTGAAATATCGTTGTCAGAGGAAGCAAAAGAATTTATTGCGGTCAATGGATTTGATCCGATCTACGGAGCAAGACCTTTAAAACGATATATTCAAAGAAATCTCGAGACAAAGCTTGCCCGGGAAATCATCGCCGGCAACATACACGATCATTCCAAAGTCAATATTATTATTGAAAATGGGGAATTGAGGATTCATTCAATGCAGTAATTTTGAATAAGCTGTGTTAAGGAAATGATTGATTTTTTAACGCCGTTAACTGGAGCGGATATCAACAGCCAAATTTAAAAAATCCATGAAATAAGAAAGGTCATCCTGCCATAAAGCAGGATGACCTTTCCAAAAATTAGTGTTTCTCAACTGGTTCATTCGGAATAAGCGCTGAAATTGCATATACCATCACAACAAGAACAACAGTTAAGATGGTTCCCATTTTAAAATCATATGTAGTTCCAATCATAGAACTAACAACGTAAGTCAACATTTGCACAAGTAGGAAGCCCCAAAACAAAGACCAAAAATATCGCACGATTTTTCACCTCTTACCTATTATAATCCAATTTTAATCTTAACATATGCCCCCAAAAAATAGAAATAAAAAATGAGAATTTTGACATTTTAGTGAATTTAGACTCGAACATAGGCACAAGCCCCATTCACTTTAACGAAAACAACATAAAATAAGTTGAGGAAAACTGGCAAAAGGAGTTTAATCATGGAGAACCGGAATTTTCAGCTTGATAATGAGTGGAATATTATCCATTACCCTGAAAAACCTACCGGGTTTGGCATCTTAATCCTAGGCGATGAACGTCATTTCGTTGATGCTCGAAATAGCTTTTGGTTACAGAATGAGGGAAAGCTGTCGATTATTAATAAATTTAAAGAATCAGGGTACACCATATTTTCCTCTAATCTTTATGGACGGAACTGGGGAAGTGATAAAGCTTTAGACCTGGCTGCAAGATTGTATCAATATGTGATTAGAACGGAAATTTTAAATAGTAAAATTCATATTTTTGCAGAAGGCATGGGAGCACTAACGGCCATTAATTTAATGAAGAGAATGACTGGGCAAATAAGATCAGTTGTTTTTCTTAACCCAATACTTTCATTAAAAAGTCACCTTGAACAAGAAAAAGAACATAAATTCTTTTTAAAGAAGCTTTCCAAAGAAATGGAAGCTGCCTATCAATGCAGTTTCAAACAATTAGAAGAAATCGTTCTTAATCAGTCAGAAGAAATTCCTTTTGATCACACTATACCAATAAAAATCATCCATGTTTTGTCTGGAGGAAGAGCATACAACCAAACAAAGTTTAATCTCTCGCTCATCAAACATGAGGTCGATAATCATAGAATCGAATCTAGTTTAATCCTCCCAGAGAAGAAACAGCAGCTTGGGACAATGATTGTAAAATTTTTTAACCGCCATGAAAAGATTTTGTAAACTTCTCAGATGAAATAATTCCTAATGAATCCGCATAGGATTCATTAGGAATATAATGGGGGGTACTAAATTGGACAAGGTCTGTATTTTTGGGATTTATGAATTTATCGGATTTCATCTTGGTAAAAAATTTCTCGAGAAAGGATTCTCTGTTGAGGGAATCCATTTAGACACTGAATGTGATTTGTTTTTGGAGGAAAAAAGGCTGGAAGTCGGACGAAATGCTAATTTTAATGAAAAATCATTTCCCCTTTTAGAGCAAAATAGAGAAACAGAGGTTGCGATTATTCCAATTTATGATTGGTTTATGAATTATAAAGAGGAGAATTTGAGCTATAAAAAGCTCTTTTCAGAGATCATTCAATTCATAAAAAATGAATCAAAAACAAACTTCGTATTTCTGCTGCCTGTTCAACTTTTAACTAATTGGCAGCACGATAAGGGCATGGAAGAGACCAGAAATTTGCTTGATCAGATCAAAAAGCTGGATCAGTGTATTCAGTATTTTTATTTGCCAACGATTTTTGGTCCATGGCAGCCAGGTTCATTCCTATTTCAGAAAGAGCTGTTCAATCAATTGAATAATCAAAATGAACAAATTGAAGTTAGGGAGTGGCCATTTGATGCCATTTTCGTTGATGATTTAATGACTCCCATCATTGAAAGAGTCGAATCAGGTGAAGCGGGAAGCTTTTTGATTGAAAGCGGTATTCCAAAAAGCTGGGAGCTTTGTGCGGAAATTTTACAATTGGATACAGGTTTAGGTAAAGTTTTTGATGATGTTATGCTTAAAGATACGGAAGGGGTAACGAAAATAACAATCCCTGAGGTCACGCCATATCAGGAAGCACTGCTGGCTCAAAAAGAACATTTTGCATTTATTGATAAGCTGATAGACTTTCCGTAGGAGCTTTTCATTTTTCCTTGATAAGTTTAGAATAGAAGTGCTAATTCAAAATATTTACGATATAAAAGGAGTTATAGCAATGAATACACCAGATAAGTCCATGGAATTTATGCAAATTGCCATGAAATACTTACCTCAAGCAAAAGAACAATTAGACAAAGCAGGAGTAGAATTATCTTTTGATTTGCTTCAACCTTTCATGGAATTATTTTCAAAAGTAATGCAAGAAGCATATGAACTTGGCAGAGAAGATGTACTTAAAGAGTTAAATCAAGAGAAGGTTGACTGAACAGCTGCTCACAACACCATAACAAGTATTTATGTCCTTCATCGGGGTGATGAAGGACATTTTTATTGATAGAAACAAGGAACTTGTATTTCATTGCATTAATGAAGGACATCCTAATGTATGTAAAGGGGAAGAAGCAAAACAATCCAGTTAAATGCTAGTAGTTTTGTATGTTTAAAAGAGGATGATAAAAAACACCCTCTTCATTTCTTTTTCCATAATTGCTCAATCATGGGGTAGAATTTTTGGAAATATGGCTTTAAACTTTTTGCCGATTCGAAAAGTTGATCAATACTGTTCATTAATTCTTCGTAATCAATAGAAGAATCTTGCTTAGGGTTATGGTCATTGTTTGTATCCACTGCTCGTGACCCAAACATCATTTTTGTAAATGGATCTTTTGAAAATTGGTTCTCTCGCTTTTCATCTTCTTCCATTTTGAAAGCTTTCCTCCTTTATTAACGTCTTCTTGTAGATAGAATATGTACAATTTTAGTTATCGTATAGTTAAAAGCGGATATTAATGAGGAATAAAGGTTGCTTAAAAATAAAATCATTGATAAAATTAGTACCAAGTCATAATAATTGATAATAAACTAAATGAAATAGAACAATACTATTTTCTATATTTAAAGGAGATGGGTGTATGAACGCCGGTATCGTTGGAATTGGCAGATATCTGCCAGAAAATGTTGTTACCAATGCTGATCTTGAAAAAAGAATGGATACATCAGATGAATGGATTCGAACTCGAACTGGTATTGAGGAACGGCGAATAGCAGGAGACGATATAAACACCTCTGATATGGCATTTGAAGCAGCTAAAAAAGCGATTCAAGATGCTAACATAGCACCAGAAGATATTGATTTAATCCTTGTTTCAACGGTAACACCTGACCGTCCTTTTCCATCAGTTTCTTGTATGCTTCAAGAAAAACTGGGAGCAAAAAAAGCGGCTGCAATGGATATTAGTGCTGCATGTGCCGGGTTTATGTATGGTATCATTACGGCGAAACAATTTATCGAAACAAATTCCTATAAATATGTACTGGTTATTGGAGTTGAGAAACTTTCAAAAATTACGGATTGGAATGACCGTAATACCGCCGTTCTATTTGGCGATGGTGCAGGAGCTGCTATAATTGGGCCGGTTTCCGGAAATAGAGGGGTTCTTGCTTTTGAACTTGGAGCAGATGGAACAGGAGGAAAACACCTCTATCAGGATGAATATATAATTATGAATGGACGCGAAGTCTTTAAGTTCGCTGTTAGACAAATGGGTGAAAGTTGTATCAATGTGCTTGAAAAAGCGGGACTTTCTAAGGATGAAGTTGATTTCTTTATTCCTCACCAAGCTAATATTCGTATTATGGAGGCATCTAGACAACGACTTGGGGTGCCAGAGGAAAAAATGTCCAAAACCGTGAATAAGTATGGAAATACTTCGGCAGCATCGATTCCGATTTCCCTTGTTGAAGAATTAGAGGCTGGAAAAATTAAAGACGATGATGTCATTGTAATGGTTGGATTTGGCGGCGGACTCACCTGGGGAGCTATTGCGATTCGCTGGGGAAAATAAAACGCCTTAACACGAACGAAAAAGAATCAAAGTGCAAATTGAGTTCTATGAAAAAAACATAAATTTTGCAAATAAGGAGATGCACATGATGGAAAAGCGTAGAGTAGTGGTGACAGGAGTAGGTGCTGTCACACCGCTTGGAAATGATATTGAAACTACATGGAAGAATATTGTTGCTGGAAAATCTGGGATCGGACCATTAACAAGGGTAAATGCGGATGAATATCCCGCCAAGGTTTCAGCAGAGGCAAAAGATTTTAATCCGGAAGACTTCATTGAGCGAAAAGAAGCCAGAAAAATGGATCGCTTTACACAATTTGCTGTCGCTGCAGCACAGATGGCTGTTAAGGATGCCAATTTAATTATTAATGATGAAAACTCCCATCGCGTAGGTGTTTGGATTGGTTCTGGAATTGGCGGAATGGAAACCTTTGAACAACAGTTTGAAACATTCCTACAAAGAGGATACCGAAGAGTAAGTCCGTTTTTCGTACCTATGTTAATTCCTGATATGGCTACTGGTCAGGTTTCAATCATGCTGGGTGCAAGAGGATTTAATTCGTGTACGGTTACAGCTTGTGCAACTGGTACCAATTCGATTGGGGATGCCTTCAAAGTAATCCAGCGCGGGGATGCAGATGCAATGATCAGCGGCGGGGCAGAAGCACCAATCACAAGAATGTCTGTTGCTGGATTCTGTGCAAATACTGCACTTTCCACTAATCCTGATCCAGCTACAGCATGTCGACCTTTCGATAAAAATCGTGATGGGTTTATTATTGGTGAAGGATCAGGCATTGTTGTGCTTGAAGAGCTTGAGCATGCTTTGGCACGCGGTGCGAAAATCTATGGAGAAATCGTTGGTTACGGTGCAACTGGTGATGCGTATCATATTACCGCACCTGCTCCTGGCGGTGAAGGTGGAGCGAGGGCTATGAAGATGGCATTAAACGATGCTGGACTTGCTCCAGAGGCAATTGATTATATCAATGCACATGGAACAAGTACAGAATACAATGATAAATTTGAAACGGCTGCTGTAAAAGAAGTATTTGGGGACCATGCTTATAAATTAGCAATGAGCTCTACAAAATCAATGACCGGCCATCTCTTAGGAGCAGCTGGCGGAATCGAAGCAATTTTTTCAGTGCTAACAATCCGTGACAGCATTCTTCCGCCAACGATTAATTATGAAACTCCAGATCCGGAATGTGATTTGGATTATGTACCAAATACTGCCCGACCACAAACCATCAACACAGTGATGAGCAACTCACTTGGTTTTGGCGGACATAACGCAACAATTGTATTGAAAAAATATCAGTAATTACATAAAAAGAGTCTGGCTTGCTAAAAGTCAGGCTCTTTTTATGTAATAGATTATAACGTTTCTTTGAAGATAAAACGGTTAACCAATTCTCATACACATTCATAAACTACAATAGATTATGGCATAAATGGAGTGGGAATATGGGGATTATTGCAACTGATCAATGGCTGCAGAAGGAGTTTGACCAGCCAAGAAGAGTATGTGAAAGGTTGACTCCGTATTTTAAGAGACAAAATGCAAATGAGGTTTATCGCGAATTATCACAATTTGGAATGTACAAACCCTCAATGGCCAGCTGGGTTACGTTTAATAATATGCTTGATGACCAAACATGGTCAAAGATTGATAAAATCTATCAGTTATATAAAACCAAATGGGATGGACCAGAAATCCCCGTCTTTTTATTTCCAATTGAACAGAGTGGCGGCTTGTTTAGAAAAGCGGACCGATCTAAATCAGGGGTATCTTTTCTGAATAAGATGTTTTTGTTCTTATCATCTGAAGTGGACGAAAAGGAGTTAGAGGCCCTCTTTGTTCATGAGTACCACCATGTATGCCGATTAAACCAATTGAAAGGGAATATACAAGAATATTCATTATTAGATTCCATTATTATTGAAGGTCTGGCTGAATATGCCGTGTTAAAAAATTGTGGAAAAGACTATTTAGCAGATTGGTGCACAACGTACACAGGAAAACAAATCGACCAGTTCTGGGAAAGATTTTTAAAGGACCATCTTTTTGTAAAGAAGAGGGAGAAACTTCATGATGATCTTTTATTTGGGAATGGCCGTTTCCCCCATTTGGTCGGTTATGCTGCAGGATTCTCAATTGTTAAAGATTATTATCAAAAACATGCCTATTCAACCAAAAAATCATTTATCCTTTCCGCAAGAAAACTGATTAACGAAACAAAATATAGAGTGGAATAATAACCATTGGCATCTGCCCATTTTAAATGGCTTTAACTATCTATAAAGGAATAATTTAACTCAACTCTGCCCATACTGATTGACAAATACAAATAGTTTCTTGAAGTGAGGGATTGAGTAATGTTGTATCTTCATGATGTTTGGGTCAATTGGTTTGAAGGGGAAGAAAATGGTTACAATGTTT
>JAUZQA010000003.1 GCA_030705665.1 Bacillota bacterium | reverse complement strand
CTTGTGTCCATTCCAGGTTATTGATATTAAACTGACCAACTGCATACCCTTCTTTTAATGCCTTATTTAACATTTCTTTCATTGATACTAATGCCATGAAATTGCCTCCTCTTGAACTATGAATTATTTTTTGGCTGTGTAAAGCTAAGCTGTTGATATAAAAGATTTATTTCTTTTCTGTTGCTGCCTTTACAAGCTCGACGACTTGTGATGTTGTACTCATCTGCAATGCTTTTTCAGCTAAGTCTTCCATTTCCTTTTTAGAAAGTCTTAATATTTGAGAGCGGGCTTTTAAAATTGATGTTGCACTCATTGAAAATTCATCTAGGCCTAGTCCCAATAACAACGGAATGGCGGTTTCATCTCCTGCCATTTCGCCGCACATTCCAGCCCATTTACCCTCTTTATGTGCCGCATCAATCACCATCTTAACCAGTCTTAAAATAGATGGGCTATATGGCTGATATAAATAAGACACACGTTGATTCATACGGTCTGCTGCCATGGTGTATTGAATTAAATCGTTGGTGCCGATACTAAAGAAGTCCACTTCCTTGGCAAACTGATCTGCCAATACCGCTGTTGAAGGAATTTCAACCATGATTCCCAATTCGATTTGCTCTGAAACTAAAATTCCTTCACTAACTAGCTTTTGCTTTTCCTCTTCTAATAAAGCTTTTGCGGCACGGAATTCATCCAGTGTAGCAATCATTGGGAACATAATTTTTAAATTTCCATATGTGCTTGCACGCAATAATGCACGAAGCTGAGTTCTAAAAATCCCTTGTTCTTCAAGGCAAAGACGGATTGCACGGAATCCGAGGAATGGATTCATTTCCTTTGGTAAATCCAAGTAAGGAAGTTCCTTATCCCCGCCAATATCCAGTGTTCTAACAACAACCGGTTTTCCATTCATTCCTTCAAGTACAGCCTTGTAGGATTCGAATTGCTCCTCTTCAGACGGAAGCTCATTTCTACCCATGTAAAGGAATTCAGTTCGATACAATCCGACTGCTTCTCCTCCATTATTGGTGACCCCCTCTAAATCTTTAGGAGTTCCAATATTGGCAGCCAATTCTACATGGTAGCCATCTTGAGAGACTGTGCTTTCATTTACTAGTTTTGCCCATTCAGCTTTTTGTTCTTCATAACGTTTTTGTTCCTGCAAATACTGTTCAATCACTTCTTGGGAAGGATTGATGTGTACTTCACCTTTTAAACCGTCAACGATGATGACATCACCATTTTGAATTTCTGCAGTAGCTGTTTTTGTTCCAACAACAGCAGGAATCTCCATGGAACGGGCCATAATAGCTGAGTGTGAAGTACGGCCGCCAATATTTGTTGTGAAAGCTTTAACATATTTGCGGTTTAATTGGGCTGTATCTGATGGAGTTAAATCCTCAGCGACTACGATCGTTTCTTCTGAAATCATACTAAGATTAACAATCTGGACACCGAGTAAATGAGAAAGAACACGTTTCGTAACATCACGAATATCGGCAGCACGTTCCTTCATATACTCATTGTCCATTTGTTCAAACATAGTGATAAACATATCTGCCGTATTGTTTAAAGCAAATTCTGCATTCACTTTTTCTGTCCTAATCTGATCTTCAATAGGGCTTACTAATTCAGGGTCGCTTAATACAAGCAGATGTGCCTCAAAAATAGCTGCTTTGTCAGCACCTAATTCCTTTTGAGCATGATCCCGAATTTCCTCAAGCTCTTGTTTTGAACGTGAAATGGCTGTTTGAAAACGGGCTACTTCTTTTTCTGCATCTTCAACATTTGTCTTACTAAATGATAGGTCGGGTTCTACTAAACGATAGGCTTTTGCAATGGCAATTCCACTTGATGCTGCAATACCGCTTAAAAAACTCATTATTCCGCTAAACCTTCCTTCGTTAAAGTTTCCTCTATTCCTTGCAATGCTTCTTGCTCATCGCTGCCTTCAGCAATAATATTAATTTCTGCTCCAAAGCTGATTCCAAGGGACATAACTCCCATGATTGATTTTAAATTGACTTTTTTCCCTTTATATTCGATTTGAATATCTGAATTAAATTTACCAGCCTTTTGTACGATTACTGTTGCTGGGCGAGCATGAATTCCTGTTTCTTCAATTACTTTGAATTTTTTTTCAACCATTTATAATCAAACTCCTATTTTTTATTTTAATAATAATTTGTTTATATAATTCCGTTTTCAAACGGATCTATAAAGTAATACATATACTTATTCGACAATAGAATACTGACTGAATAAGTCAAGGATTTCTTCGATTGATTCCATCTCTTTTAAAAAATCAAGCCTTTCATTCAGTAGTGTAGTAAGCTGGGAAAGAGCCTTAAGATGGGTTGTATTATCAATTGCTGCAATACAAAACAACAATCGGACTGGGTACATTTCATTATTTAAAAAATTCACAGGTTTCCTGAGCTTTAAAAAGCTCATTCCTACCTTCTTCACTCCCTTTTCAGGGCGGGCATGGGGAATCGCCACTTCAGGACCAATTACAACATAAGGACCTAATGTTTCGATATTTTCAATCATCGCATCCACATAGGATGCTTCCACAATTCCCTTTATTAGAAGTGGCTCGGCTGCTATTTTTATAGCTTCCTTCCAATCAGTGAATCCTTCCCTGACTTGGATTGTCTCTTCTTTTAATAAATCTTTTAACAAAATATGTTTTTCACTTTGAACATTTATATTTTGAAGAAACGTAAATTGGCTTAATGCCTTCTTTAACCCTTCCTCATCATGGATGCTTGCAAACTTGCCAATGGTTTGAATTAATTCCTTTAACGAAACATCTTGGTATTGAATGCCAAAAAGAAACTGATAAACTTCATTCACCAAATTATGCTTTTCACTTGGCGTCATAATAGGCTTTACATAAAAACAAGGAAGACTGGTTTTTAGCCTTACTGTCGAAAATACTAAATCATAGTGGTCATATTCTCCATCCTGAAATTCCCGTAACGACAATGTTTGATCGACGGTTATTTCAGAGAATAGGGATTCCAATTGGTGCTTTACCATTAAAGATGAACTTATTCCGCTTGGACAAACCACAATGGCTTTTTTCTTTTCCGGCATCACCTGTTTTGGCTTTTTTAAAAGTGCCCCAAAATGCATCGTGATAAAACCAATTTCCTCCTCTGGAATCGTTATTCTTAACAATGAGCTGATTGGATGAAGCAATTCCTTAACAATCATGTATAGCTCTTTATGCTCACTCTTTATTTGTTCCAGAAGCGGATTGGTAATCGGAATCCGATATTTCATCCGAAAATAAGCAGGTTTTAAATGCTGGTACAATCTTTGGATTACTTCATCTTTTTTTTCAAAAACAATGCAAGCCTTAGCCTCGAAATCAAAGACAAGTTGTTCACTTAGTTTAAACAGAAGGTCCTGGTCATTATTTTGAATAAAGCTTTCCCCAAAGGACAAGCCAAGTAATTGTATCGTTATGTAGCATGTCTCAGATACCTCATCCTCAAGCTGAAGTAATTGGCGTAATTCTATTGCTGCCTTATTCATCGGTTCTTCCCTCAATAAAGCCGCTTCATCTGAGTGAAATTGGACAAGTTTTTTTTCTTGTTCACGGTAAAAATAGAAAATCAGAAAAAAGGCAAATTGATGTAACCGTTCCTCAACAAAATTTAGAGCAAACTGTTTTTCAATTTCTTTTAGAGCATGAAGGGTGTCCTTGTATTGAATATGACCCCTTTTTTCCTTTAATAGATATTCTATTAATTTTTCAAAATAAGGAACATGGATCAGTTGGGATATATAGTCCATTACCAGCACTCTTTTGTCCAACTCAGTTCCCTCGAGATGATAGCCTTTTTGTCTGGAATAACGAATCTCCACTAAGAATGAGCTATTGATATCATTGGCCTTTTTCAAATCGGAAATAACGGTATTCTTACTGACTTGCAATAGCTGTGTTAAATGATAGGAGGAAATCGATTCACTTCGAATAAACAAATAAAGATAGATAACCGCCAAGCGCTCCCCTTCAGTTAAAACGAAATCTCGTTCCTGCTGATTTGTTTGCTGGTCTCGAAGATATTCCTTAACATCCTGCGGGACTAAAATATAGGGAGTACCCTTGTATTGTATGGCCGAAAGATTCTTTTCCTTCAACCATTGATTCACTTTATCCAGATCATAGGATATTTGCCGTTTGGTTAATTGCAAACCATCCATAATCTGATTCATGGTGACATTCTTTACTTTTAATAAGTAATCCAATAAAAGTGCAGGACGCTTTTCAATCATCATTTGCTAGTCCTCCTGTAAATATCATATATTAAACCGGTTTCATTAGGATTAGTAATTGGGAGCAAATCATGTACAAGTAAGGTTACAAAATTGGGCTGAACTCAAATTCGGACAAATATTGTTCATTTTAAAAATAACTTAATATACATACCTATACAAGCCCTTAGTCTTTTGAATATACTATGACAAGTTATAGAAGGGAGGGATCCTGAATGTCTTACTTTAGAAGTTCCAGCTCGAGCTCCAGTTCTAGCAGGAAGCCCACAACATCCAGCTCGAGACGTCCTGTAAAGACTAGTTGTCAACAGCTTGCCAATATTATCGGCGGCGAGGTAATCACATCATCGCCTGTTTGTGTCGTTCAACGTCTGCGCAATATTAATGCAACGATTTTAGGCCGCAAAACACGTTCCCCTTTAGCACTTCCATTTGCTTTATCCTTTGAAAATAATATCAAAGGAAGGACACTGAATCTTGGAGAAACGGTTATCCTTCAAAGTGAAATCAATCGCTTTTTGACTGCACTTCGCAAAAGAGGAATTACGGTTACTGCTATCCACAATCATTGGTTATTTGACAATCCACGCTTAATGTATATGCATTGGGAACAAGTCAGCAGCCCGACTAAATTTGCTCAAGACAGTTATGCAGCTGCACTGGAAGCCAAGTTATTTTAAAGCATGCACTAAAAAATGCACTTCTATTTTTATAGAAGTGCATTTTTTCAATTTCTTTTTACATCAAATAAAATCCCTTAGGTTTCTGACCGCTTTTCCTATCTTTTCGTGGATCACCACATCAAAATAACGGTCTTTGATCGTTTCTTCCTTGTTAATAATCGCAAGTTTTGTATTCCAAGACCGCTTGGCATATTCCGGAAAAGCGTTTACTGGTGTTACATTCAGTGAGGAGCCCATCACGATCAACAAATCACAACTTTCAACAGCGTTGATTGCTTCATCAAAATGTTTGATTGCATCACCGAACAGGACAACATCAGTATCCAGAATAAAATCATCCAGTTCACAGCGAGGAATATCATTTTTCAACGTATATTCCAAATTATACACCCGTTTACACTTAGGACAGTGTGCGGACCTAAGTGTTCCGTGGAGTTCAAGGACATGTTTGCTTCCTGCTTTTTGGTGGAGTCCGTCAATGTTTTGTGTCAGGACCGTCACCTCTTTTCCCATATCCTCCAACGCTTTGATAAATAGGTGTCCGTTATTTGGTTCATAATTGCCCAACATTTTCAACTGGAAAATTTCTTTGAAATGCTTCCAAAAATCCTTGGGACTTTTATTATAAAAATAGCGCGAGATATAGTGTTCAACATTACCATTTGCGTAAATGCCGCCGGATGAACGAAAATCAGGAATGCCCGATTCCGTACTGATTCCGGCCCCGGTTAAAAACACAAGTTTTTGGGATGCCTGAATCATTTCCGCTAAGGCTCGATTTGTTTCCACTTTTCTTCCTCCTTTTTGCCTATTATACAACAAGCCAATAACACGAAAAAATTTAGGACCTGTTGACGAATGAAGGAAGGTATTAAACTGCGAATATCTAATTCTATCGTTTTTATCGAAAACTGATTTAAACTATTACCTCAATACCCTGGCAGCACTTGAGAATTTTGAAGGATTGTAAATTGAAATTTTGACAACATCACCAGTTTCAGGAGCTTGTATCCATTTTCCGCCTCCGATGTACATACCTACATGGTAAGCAGGATCACCCTGAAATACTAGGTCTCCTGGTTGTACTGCACTCGTTGAAATTCTCGCACCGGCATTTTGCTGAGCTGAGGCGATCCTTGGAAGGCTCACGCCAACAGAATGGAACACATATTGCATTAATCCTGAACAATCAAATCCGCTTGGTGAGGATCCGCCCCAAACGTATGGAACACCCAAAAATTGTTCAGCATAGGCAATCACTTTACTTGCTTTATCAGGGTTTGAAAGATTAGCACTGTCAGCCGACGCGTTCGGTGTTGAAGAGCTGCTGCCTGATGAAGTCTGTTGAGCATTCTGTTGTGCTGCTGCTTGTTGTCGAGCTAAGTCCGCTGCTTGCTGCAGTGCTTTTTGTTGTGCCTGCTCTTCTGCTTGTTGTTGTGCTAATTGTGACTGTTGAAGTTGTAAATTGTTTTTCGAGTCTGCTAGTTCTTTTTGAACTGTTTGTTTATCTTCTTCAATCTTTTTCTGCTCTGCAGCTAATTCATCCTGAACCGATTTTAATTTATCTAATTCATTATTTAATTGTTCTTTAGCATTATCTAAAACTTGTTGTTTTTTGACTAAACCGTTTAGTAAGTCGGAATCACTTTGAAGAAATTGTGAAATTGCAGTAGACCTAGTTAAAAACTCAGATATGTTATCAGAAGAAAGCAAAATTTCCGCGTAGGTGATGAGCGGCTGTTGTCCTTGAGATTGATAACTTCTTAATCTTTCGGAATAAATCTTTTTGTGGGCATCTAAGTCTTTTTTGGCTTTTTCAATTTCTGCCTTTGCTGCTTCAATTTTCGCTTGTTGTGCTTTTATATCTTCGTTGAGTTTTTGACTTTTAACCATTCCATCAGAAATTTGATTGTCTAATTGTTGAATCTTTGTTTCAAAATCATTGATTTGTCCCTGAGTTTGATTGATTTGTGCTTGTGTTACTTTAGAATTTTCCGGACTAGCAAAAGTAGGGGTTGCTAGAATCATAGTAGATAAGACTGCAACCGATACTGAATATTTGAATTTTTTACCTGCCATTACAAAATCACCTTTTCTAACCTTTAATTAATCAGCTATTATCTAGTTTAAATTCCAAGTCTACTAAAAACAATGAGAGGAGAGCCAATGTAATATATTTGTAATATTGTGTAGAACAATTAAACAAATAGTCGAATGACAAAAGTACTATTTCTAACAAATGTCAAACCACTCAAAAATATTGTCGAAAACGCAAAGTGAATTAAAAAAGGTAGTTAGTCAAGTTGACTAACTACCTTTTTTAATATCTTAGCAACAGCTGCTTTCGTTTCCTACTAACATGAGCCCATTGTTCTCTTTATCAAATTCAAGCGTAAGGCCTTCAGTGTAAGGTTCAACATCAGGGTCGATTGCTACTTGTATTTCATTGATGGTTACTACTACATCATTTTTATCTGGCTCATCCAGAGCCAGTCCCATATTTGGCCCGCCTCAGCCATAGCCTGCAAAATAAACGCGAATGTTTTTTGCAGCTTGCTCTTGGAACAATTGTTTTAATACATCACGTGCTTGATCGGTGATATTCATTTTCCTTTCTCCCTTCCTATAGTTCATTTTTATCTTACTTAGTTTTTTCTATTAAGAAAATGAAAAAGCACTAAATATAGTAAAAAGACTTGATAACAAATGTTACCAAGTCTTTTTTACGAACAGATATACTACGCTGCTTTTGAATCTAGTTGAACCCTTGGGGAGTTCCACATTTTAATCCAGGTTCTTATCGCTGTAACCATGATCACCACTCCAAGCACAAGCATGATAATCGATAAGGAACCGTTTAATAGATTGTAACCTTTTGAAAGTGGGTTCAGATACACATTTTTAACCATCCAATATCCTGCCATGTTAACCGTCACATATAGATAGGATAGTGGAACCAAACAAGTTAGCATATAGCGGCGTTTATCAGCAACCCGAAGAATAACAGTCGCTCCGACAATCAAACCAATAGAAGCCATAAGCTGGTTGGATACCCCGAATAGTGCCCAAACGGAGCTGATATTTCCGGTAAACAATAGGTATCCCCACATAACACTGGAAAGAGCTGCTGCAAATAATGAACCTGGCATCCAGTTTACATCTTTTAATGGCTTATACAGATCGCCAAAGAAGTCTTGAATTAAATAACGTGCTGTACGAGTTCCTGCATCAATCGCTGTTAAAATAAACACTGCTTCGAACATAATCACGAACTGGAAGAAATATGGAGCTAGTTTCGCAAACCAGCCAATATGTCTAAAGACATATGTCATACCTACTGCAAGTGTAACAGCACCATCCGTTCTTCCTGCAAGGTTGAGGCCAATTTGTTTGGAAAGGGCCGGTAATTGATCCATATGCATTCCTAATGTTTTAAACACCTCAGGATTTGAATTAATCGCAAAATAGTCAGCAGGCTGAAGCGCAGTTGCTGCAATTAGCGCCATAACACCGACCACGCATTCCATAAGCATTGATCCAAAGCCGACAGCTTTAATATCTGTCCAGCGGTCAAGCATTTTTGGTGTCGTTCCAGAGCCAATGAAAGCATGGAAACCAGAGATCGCACCACAGGCAATCGTAATCGAGATAAACGGCCAAACTGGACCGGCAATCACTGGGCCGCCGCCATGAACAAATTTTGTAATCGCCGGCATATTAATATGCGGATTTACAATTAACACACCTACAATTAATACTGCAAAAACACCGACTTTCATAAAAGTACTTAAATAATCACGTGGAGCTAATAATAACCAAACCGGTAAAGCTGCTGCGATAAAAGCGTAAGCTGGTAAAATAATCGATAATGTCTTTGGATCAAGTGTCAGCAAATGCCCTAGTGCAGAATCTTTAATAAACGGTCCGACAAATACGCAAACCATAATTAGGATAAAACCGATTGTCGATGTTAGTTTTAAATTACCTGTTTTCTTATAAGCAATTCCTACTCCCATCGCGATTGGAATTGTCATTCCAACGGCAAATGTTCCCCATGGATTATTTGAGAGCGCATTGACAACAACGATACAAAGTCCGGCCATCGTGATCGTAATAATAAAGAGCATGGCTAATCCCGTACAAAAACCTGCTATCGGACCTAGTTCCTCTTTCGCAACTTCAGAAAGTGACTTTCCTTTTCTCAACATCGAAGCATAGAGAACAACTGCATCATGAACGGCTCCCCCGATAACTGCCCCAATCAAGAGCCATAATAACCCCGGTAAATACCCAAATTGTGCTGCAAGGATCGGGCCAACCAGCGGACCAGCTGCAGCGATGGCTGCGAAATGGTGACCAAAGGTAACCCATTTATTGGTTGGAATATAATCTTTACCGTCGTTTAATTCATGTGCTGGCGTAATCTTGGAATCATCCAATTTCATAACTTTTACTGCCATAAATGTCCCGTAAAGTCGGTAGGCAATAATTAAAATGCAAATTGTTCCTATTACGATTGTCATCGCATTCATGATTGATAAACCTCCTCATCAATGTTTGGTATGGTTTCATCATACTAAATGAAAGCGGCAACATAAGATTTTCACGCTAAAATGCAAAATCCAAGAAATGAAATGCAAAAATCGGGAATTGAAATTCATCATAATTTTTAACTTTGCCTGCAGTTTACAGGATTAGCTATCTAAAAAAACAGCTGCTTAAAGTCCAAGCAGCTGTTTGAGTTCTTTTATATAGGTCCGGCTTAACGGAACCTTTTCTCCATTGGTCATAATCAAATTGTAAGTAGAATTAAACCATGGCTCCAATTCTTCGATCGCGTTAATATTCACTAAAAAAGAACGATGGACTCGGATAATCGAAGACCCTTGTAATTTCCGTTCAAAAGCTACTAACGATTCGGTCACCACATACTTTTGCTTTTTGGCAGATATCGTCGTCTTTCCCTCATTTGCCTCGATATAAAGAATATCATTTACCTTTACAAGAACAATTTTATCATCAACTGTAATCGCAAGCTTTTCCGTTCGATCAGAAAGATACTTTTTTGAATCTACTGAAATTGTTGGTTCATGGGAATTACAAAGTTTTGCTAGTTTTTCAACAGTATGATGGACCCTGCTTTCTTCAAAAGGCTTTAATAAATAATCGGCCGCATTTAACTCAAAAGCCTTTAAAGCATATTCATCATAGGCAGTTGCAAACACAATTAGCGGAGGATATTCAAGCTCATTAAGCTTATTGGCGATTTCCATTCCACACCCGTCCTCAAGCTGGATATCCAAAAAGACAGCATCAATATCAATATCTTGTAATGTATCCAAAGCTGTTTCAACACTCTCTGCCTGACCGACAATATCCACCTGCTTACTCCGTCTTAATAGATAGGCTAATTCATCTCTTGCTAACGGCTCATCATCCACAATGAATGCTCTTAACATCCTCTTCCCCCCAATTGCTGTCTCTTAATGGCAGTTCAATCGATACTTTAGTACCATTTTCAGGATTGCTAATGATTTGAAAAATGGCTTCTTGACCATAAAGTTCTTCGATTCTTTTTTTGATATTCCACAAAGCAGTACCTGTCCCTTCAGACGATTCAACCGTTTGTTTTCCTAATGTCTCGAGCCGTTCGGGAGGAATTCCATTCCCATTATCCTCTGTTAAAAGAAGCATTTTTCCATCCTTTTCAAAAGCACTGATTTTCACGGTACCCTTTTTATTTTTTGGAAAAGCATAGCGGATCGCATTTTCAACAAGCGGCTGCAGTGTAAACGGCGGTACTAAAACCTTTTCGAGTGACGGCAAAATATTCATTTCCACAGTATAGCGATCAGGAAAGCGCGCCTGTTCTAACGACAAATAAGCTTCGACATGCTCCAATTCTTTTTCCAGTGGAATCAGCATTTGACGGGCTCCCTGCAAATTACTTCGAAAAAAAGTACTCAATTTAATTAACAGCTTCCGTGCACTATCGGCATCCGTTCGAATAAGACTTGAAATCGTATTAATCGCATTAAATAGAAAATGCGGGTGTACTTGAGCCTGTAATGCTTTGATTTCAGCATCCTTTAATAATCTCCTTTGAGCCTCGGCTTCTGCCATTTCCAATTGGTCTGAAAAAAGTTTTCCGAGGCCTTCTGCCAACTCCTGCTCCACCTGATTAAGCTTACTTGGATTCCTAAAATAAAGTTTTAAAGTTCCTACGGTTTGTGAATGTACCTTTAACGGCAGAACAATGGCTGCGTGGAGCGGGCAATGCTCTTTCCAGCATTGAATTTCCTTCGCATTTCTTGCGATGACAACTTTCCCTTGTTCCAAAACATTTTTTGTTAATTGAGTCGCCATATTTCCCAACGGGACGTGATGGTCTGAGCCCGCTCCTACATGGGAAAGCACTTTATACCGGTCCGTGATCGAAATGGCATCGGCATTCGTCCATTTCAAAATTACTTCCGCTGCTTTTGTACAGGAATCTACCTTTAAACCTTGACGAAAAAACGGCAATGTCTGTTGGGCAATATAAAGTGCCTTATGGGTTTGTAATGCTCGAGTCCGTTCTTCTTCTAAAAAAATCCCCTGGATAATCATCAAAAATATTAATGTGCCAAAAGCGTTAATCACGATCATCGGCACTGCGATGAGTTCAACAAGGTGAAGCGCTTCCTGATAAGGTTTGGCAACTACTAGGATAATGCCCATCTGGACACACTCCATCAGAATTCCAATCATAACAGCTTTCCAATGTGCATTTTCCTCTTGAACTTTAAACCTTTTTCCTAAAATACCAGTCACAACGCCAGCCAAAATGGTAGAAAAAGCACATGCAGAGGCGGTAAAACCGCCCAAATATAATCGATGAACACCTGCAAGCAAGCCAACTCCGATTCCCACGATTGGACCGCCAAGAAGCCCGCCAATCGCGACACCCATAATCCTTGTATTCGCAATCGCATTCGTCCGATAAATGTCTGTTACCCAGTTTTGCGATGTAATCACACCATGGCCAATCGCCACACCTGTATAGTTGCTTATAATGCCAAATAGGCCAAAAATGACGATCATCGTCGCCTTCGCCGTCAATCCATGTTCATTGTGGATCACCTGGCGAAAAGATCTCATCCTTGATAGAAGAAATGCAACAATAATCAGAAGCCCCACCCGTTCAAGCATTAAAGGTAATAAGGCGAGCAATATGATCCCTTCTTCCGCTGTTTATTTAATAATATTTTTTACCTGTAATCTACAATGTTAATTGCTATCATTCTCTTTACTACTATAATAAAAATTTACGAATTAGAAAGTGCGTTTTGTTAACATGTCATTCATTTCTGCTTATTCCCCAAAAATAGATTTTAAAATTTTGTTGATTTTTGCTAAGTTTTGTTTATTTATAGTGAGTTTTATTTAGTTTTGTTAAATTTCATAAAAAGATGTAATATTTTATCAGAATATTTAGTTATTTTTATATTGAAATTATATTTTTCAAAGTGTTAACATTTTCTATGTAAGTTTTAATAGTTTTTTCAGCTAGACTATCAACACACCTGGACTTACATAGCCAACTTAAAATAGAGGAGGAATTGTATGAGTCAACTAACAGTAGTTTTAAAAGAGAAGGTAGAAGAGTTTTTGAGTGGAAAGAAAAAGCTATTTATTAATGGTGAATTTGTAGAAAGCAAATCTCAAAAAACCTTTGAAACATACAATCCTGCCACCGGGGAAGTGTTGGCACATGTCTATGAAGCTGGTAAAGAAGATATTGATCTGGCTGTAAGAGCAGCGCGCAAGGCTTTCGATGAAGGTCCATGGTCAAAAATGAGCGCTTCTGAACGAGGCCGGTTAATGTACAAACTTGCTGAACTCATGGAGAAAAACAAGGAAGAATTAGCCCAGTTAGAGACATTGGATAATGGCAAGCCAATTCGTGAGACTACCAATGCAGACATTCCTTTGGCAGTTGAGCATATGCGCTATTATGCTGGGTGGTCTACAAAGATTGTTGGACAAACCATTCCAGTAAATGGACCCTTTTTCAACTATACGCGTCATGAAGCAGTAGGAGTAGTCGGACAAATTATCCCTTGGAACTTTCCTCTTCTTATGGCGATGTGGAAGCTGGGAGCTGCCCTGGCAACTGGCTGTACGATCGTTTTAAAACCAGCTGAGCAGACACCTCTATCAGCGCTGTACTTAGCAGAATTGATTCAAGAAGCAGGGTTCCCGGCTGGGGTTGTAAACATTGTACCTGGTTTTGGAGAAACTGCAGGTCAGCCTCTTGTGGACCACCCTTTAGTTGATAAAATCGCCTTTACTGGTTCAACTGAAGTTGGGAAGCTGATCATGTCAAAGGCCTCTAAAACATTGAAGCGGGTAACACTTGAGCTTGGCGGAAAATCACCGAACATCATCCTTCCAGATGCTGATTTAACAAAGGCAATTCCAGGTGCCCTGAACGGTGTTATGTTCAACCAGGGACAGGTTTGCTGTGCCGGTTCTCGCGTATTTATTCAAAAGAAGCAATTCGATAACGTTGTTGCTGATATGGTTGACCATGCAAAGAAGATTAAACAGGGTGCAGGCATTTTTGCAGATACGGAGATTGGGCCGCTTGTTTCCATCGAACAGCAAAAACGTGTCCTTGGGTATATCCAAAAAGGACTAAGTGAGGGTGCAGAGCTTGTTGCAGGCGGCGATAAGCCACAGGAACAGGGTTACTTTGTTTCTCCTACTATTTTTGCAGACGTACGGGATGAAATGACAATTGCCAAGGAAGAAATCTTTGGGCCTGTTATTTCTGCTATGCCATATGATGACTTGGATGAATTAATTAATCGTGCCAACAATAGCGAGTATGGACTGGCAGCGGGTGTGTGGACCCGTGATGTAGCAAAAGCGCACTATATTTCCAGTAAACTTCGTGCTGGAACGGTATGGGTAAACTGCTACAATGCATTTGATGCAGCTTCCCCATTCGGCGGATATAAACAATCAGGAATGGGACGTGAAATGGGTTCCTATGCACTCAATAACTATACTGAAGTAAAGAGTGTCTGGATTTCGATGCAGTAAAAGCGAAAGGGATGGTGCTCCCGTTTCCACTAAGGAAATGGGTTTACCGTCCCTTCACTACTTAAAACCTTATTCTGTTAACCACTCATAAATTTCTAAAATATTCTTTTCGGTATTGTTTTGCCCATTTAAATAGTAAAGCGGAGTTTTACTCTTACCCAATTCCTTCATAATCTTCTTATAAAAAGCATGGGCAAATACAGATGTATTGATAAACACCGCATCCACTCGTTGGATCTTTGAAATATCCCGATTCTTATCATCGACATCAACAAATTCTACAGAAGGCAGCAATTCCTTTAATTTTTGCCGCCAATTCGGAGATCCGCCAAAAATGACAATCCGCTTTGACTGGATATACTCCGCCATCGTATTTATAGTTGGAGCATTGTCAAAATGATAATCGTTACCTTCCTCCCTATAGGCATAATTTCTGAGTGCATGAACCTCTTCAGAATAATCCTCCATATTCTCAATTTGCTGTTCGAGTTGCCGAATTTTTGAATGTGCCTCACGAAGTTCTTCTGTTAAACCTTCCATTTCTTTTTGCTGTCTTTTATGAGCAAACTCCCATGCCTGCTGCCTTCTTAAAAGGTCCGCTTCCTGATTCCTTATTTGAGCCTCTTTGGACTTCATTTCCAGATAAAAATCTTGTTTTGCTGAATCCAAATACAATTGTTTCGATTCCCGATAAAGAGAACTTAGACATTTAAGATACAAGCACGCTATAAAAAACAAATCTTGATCTGCCTTGCTTATGTAATTGTACTTTTTGACATACAAGATTTCCAAAAAAACCGTATCAAGATCCGTTTTTGTAAATGACACTTTTTCGGTTGCATCCAGCTCATGAATCTTAAGAATTTTAAGCCAGCCTCCTAAAGCCCCGATATACTTTGAAGGAGACTCCTGGAATACCTTTTGTTCAATACTTTCCGCATCGTCATCAAGGTTAGTCTCAGAGAGTTGTTTAAAGTTATTGCTGATTAGAAACTCTATAAAACTTCCTAACGAATCAAAACGCAGATTTTTTGGGATGTGGTATTCCCGATAGAGCTCATTAATTTCCTCCGCATGCTTACCAATTATCTTTTTTGAGAAAAACTCCTTTTCTAATTGAGTTTCATTGATGGATGATGATAATACATTTTGAAAAGATTTCCAGGCAATATTCATTGTATTAAATGGCTTGTTTTCGCGAACGCATAGGTACCAAAGAACAATATTTTGGTAAAGTAGCTCAATTTCTTTTACTATTTTGCTTTTTTGCCTTTGTGCATAGCTGCGCATAAAATGGTCGAAATCAATATGTGAACGGTGTTGTAAATATTGATAAGCAAATTTGTACCCTTTTTTAATCAATTGATCAAGCAGGCCAAACTGTTGGTTTTGATTACACCACTCTACCATCCCAGCTACTTTCCTGATTTTGTCTTCACTATTTGTAGAGTACCTTAAAAATAGAGGATTCCCTTTCAATTCGCTTCTTTGGTACGCTTCATAAAATTCCCACTCATTTTTCTGATAATAATCTTCAATGTATGGATGCAAAAACGAATTTCCACCTAATGCGATGCTTAAAAATTGATCTAATATTATTTGGGCATGCTCCTGCAATAGGGTATCTAATTGAAGTGACACGAATCTTCTCACCTCTTATTTTATAAATGCATTCCGAATCTACTTATTTATAAAATTATAATCTATTATTTACCCTCGTGCAGTAACATTCCTTGCTTATTGTTCCGTTTTGTTAAGTTTTATTTAGTTTTGTACCAAATTGTTCAACTATCATTCTTTTAATGGGACTTGTGAGCTTTCTTTATATTTTTCAAGCTCAATTTCCTCAATCCTTATTTTATTGCCGATTTTAAAAGCCTTCAGTTCTCCTCTTTTTATCAGATTGTAAACTGTAAATTTAGAAATCTGGAACATGCGAGCAACTTCTTCAGCGGTATAAAACTTAGCTTCCATAAAAAGAACCTTCTTTCAGCTTTAGAATCATCGTCAATCACAGCTTTATCTGTCTAAAGCCTCTATAACAAGATCCGTTATCCCACCACAAATACTGCCTGCCTCTGCTGCATCTTTACCGGTCATTTCCAATCGATGAACTTTATATCCTCCATCCCGAATAACATCACGAGCCAAATTAAGGATATCTCCTTCGCCGCGTCCACCGCCAATCGTTCCGACAAAACTTCCATCTGGAAATACAACCATTTTGGATCCTGCTTTTCTTGGAGTTGAGCCTTTTGTCGCAACAACGGTAACAATGGCTCTCGTTTCATCCTTTTCTCGGCTCAGTTCTGTTAACACATCCCTGTCAAACTCAGGCCATTTTACTTTTATTGGAGCTTCATCAGAAGTCGACTGGACAAGCCTTCTATGGCTAATCGCTTCTGCAATAATCGATATGGCAATCTCTTCTGGTGTCTCCGCACCAATTTCCAGGCCGACTGGTGCATGAACATTGTTTACCTTTTCTTGATCATAGCCTTCATTGATTAAATGCTCTTTAACCATTTTAACTTTCCTGTCAGAACCAAGCATCCCCACGTATGCAGTGTCATACTTCAATACTTGTTTGAGAGTGTCCATATCAAGCAAATGCCCTCTTGTTACAATCGTAACAAAAACGGACTTGTTAAACTTAATCAGTTCAAACCATTTGTCAAAGCTTTCACAAATTACCCGGCTGGCATCAGGAAATCGTTCATTATTGGCAAACATCGGCCTGTCATCTACAACGGTAACTTGAAATCCAACTTTGGCGCCAAACTCTGCCAAAGGTTTCGCAATATGACCTCCGCCAAAAACAACAAGCTGTGGCTGGGGAAAATGTGGTTCAATTAAATAGACAGCTTTTTCGGGATCATGTATAAATTGAAACTTCCCAGATTTCAGTGCATACTGTGCCTTTTGATAAATCTCATCATCTATCAGCTTATGATTTGGATTACGCAAGCTCTCTTCAGTAAGTATTACTTTCTTCTCCCTCTTACTGCCATCCAATACTGTAACGACAACTGCTTTTTTCCCTGAATCTAACTCATTTATTAAGTTCTTATAAACATTTGCTGTACATACAGTCATTGTATTTACCTCGCAATGGTTAATATTTGATTGATATTTTTCGTTTCACACTGCCATTTTTGCTGCTGATCATCCCAAGATAATTCATTTATGCATCCATATGGCTGGATTACATTTAATAACCTGCTCAAGTTAAACCCTAAAAGTTTGCTAAGTATAACCCTGTTGACTCCAGCATGGGCAACAATAAGAATATTTCCTGCAGTGATTTTAATAATGGTTTCAACTACTGGCATTAGCCTTTTTTGGAGCATCTCGAAGCTTTCCCCCATTGGCGGTACAAATGTATCAATATGGCATCCTCTGTATGCAAACTGCTCAGGAAAACGTTCTTTCATATAGTCGAACGACTTTCCTTCCCATGTTCCCATATGAATCTCTTTCAACTCCTCCACCACTGTGCACTCTAACTTTTTGTCTTCCAAGATTATTTCAGAGGTTTTTTTACACCGCTCTAATGGACTTGCATAGGCTTTTTCTATGTCAATATCTTCAAAAAATTCTTTTAGCTTTCGAGCCTGATCAAGTCCCTCCGGACACAGCGGCAAATCAGTCGTCCCTATATAACGCTTTTTTTCACCGCAATCAATTTTTCCATGTCTGACAAGATAAATTTTTCTATCCATAGATAAAACCTTTTCCAGTCATTTTCTCGATCTTTTTAATAATTTTATCCGCTGCCTCAAACCGGTTGTTTATTTTTTCCCATGCATGATTATCGCCATTAAAAGCTTTCAAACTCAATTCAAGTCTTTGTTTAAGTGCCATGATCCGATCTTCTTTAACAAGTTTATCTGCAAGGTACAAGATTTCATTTTCATTAATTTTTTCATTTTGGTCGACTTCAATATCCATATGGGTAGAAATAATCGACCCTACTTTCGCGTACCCAAGTTCTTTTAAAATGACCTCCCCTTTTGCAGCATGATTATTTTCGCTTCTTGCTATATCATGCAGTAGTGCCGCTGCTTCCAGTGATGGCCGATCAATCTCACATTCCCTGTTCTCCAACCACCCAAGAATATTTAAAGCCACTTCTGCTACTGCCTTGCAGTGTTTGATGATGTGATCCGGCAATTTATACATATTTAGAATTTGTTCGCATTCTTTCTTGGTTGGCGCACAAGAAAGATAATAGGCTAATAAATTTTCATAGTCTTCTGGAGTATCCATATCTTTTAAAACTGCTTCATCAAAGGTTGGGTAATAATCAGCGTCGTCTTTATATTTTGCTAGGATTCTCTTTAGCCCTCCATTCCCATTGCTGTCTAATATTGCCTGTTTATACTTACAGTCAATAAGCGGGGGATGGCCCTTTCTATCACAGAAAGTTGGATAGATAATACCTTTTTCAGAATGAATGTACTCACTTTTTAGAGACTTGATCGTATATTCTTTAACCAGGGGAATATCAACAGGCTGCACGAAAAACGCTCCAGCATTTCCTTCAATTGCTTGTACACCACTTACTACAGAAGAAAACATACCTTGGTCAAAGTTTTCATTTTTTACCATTGTGACTTTGTAGTCTTTCAAAGCTTCTCTTACTTCGTTTTCTCGGTACCCAACAACCACAATAATGTCTTCAATCCCAGAGTTTAGATGAGTCTTTATAATCGTTTCAATCGCTGTATAATCACCGAATTTCAAAAGCGGTTTAAAGCTCCCCATTCTTGAGGAAAAACCTGCAGACAATATAATAGAAGAAACATTTTTATTTTTCATTTTGAACATCCCTTTTGGGTGAATTTCTCCTACCACGTTTTTTCTTCTTTTCTTTGATCAAGGATCTTTCTTTTTACCATGCTGTTCACGATCTTTACAGGCTCATTTCCCATTCTTTGGATACAACTGATATCTATATTGGAACCGAATTTATCCTGAAAAAATGTCCGTATGGAGTGAATGATTTTATCTTTAACATTGTGAAAAATCTCTGCGCTTTCCGTCATAATTTCTAAAACAATTGTATTATTACTTTCTATGTACGTTTGATAATCCAAAACATCTTCAAAGGCCAAAATTAGCTCATCCAGCTCTCTCAGGTAAATAAATTGATTCTCACTTAAATTAACCCGATTTTGTATTCTTCCAAGTGATCTTTTCATCGTCCTTAAAAAGGTTCCACAACCACATTCTGCCGTAGAAAAAGAACCTATATCACCTGTCCTGTATCGAATGAGAGGCATTCCCTGCCTTGTAAGGGTGGTAAACACGATCTCTCCATATTCACCATTCTTTACGGTTTCTCCAGTATCTGGATTAATAATTTCAAAGTATAAATCGGCTTCTCTTAAGTGATATCCGTTTAAGCTTGAGCATTCCACTCCACCGCCATATCCCATCTCAGATGATCCATAATGAGTAAAAACTTTACACCCATATTTATGGTCTAACTCACGGATTAAAATTTCCGGCACATAATCGGCACTTAACAGCACCTTATCTATGAAGTTTTGGAAGACTGTGCTTTTTATGCGGCTAAAATACAGCACCTGCATCGGGATTCCAACTATAGCGTTTATGTTATTTTCAATGATAAATTTTGCCGTTTCATCAGGATTTACTAAAACCCCTTGGACAAAGTTCTCAATATTTAAACGTCCCAATGCTCTTTTGATGACATCGCCGACACTTCCATAAGAGTTTCCCGGGAAAAGAACCAGCACTCTATCACCCGTTTTCAACATGGGTTTAAATCCGAATTGAAAAAATTCAACGGTTAGGTCAAGATCCTCCTCTGTGAAGAGTATTCTTTTTTCTTTACCAGTTGTACCAGAGCTATTTAATGTAATGATCCTTTTTACATCCCTTTGTGGAACGCACAAAAAGTCAAATGGATTTTGCCCAATATGCTTCGATGTTGTATACGGGACGTTCTTGAAATCAGCAAAACTACGAATCTCATTTTCATTTATATTTGATAAAAGGTTCCGATAAAACGCACTGTTTTTCTTTGCATAGGAAATCGTTTCTTTCAAGTAGTATAATTGATACTCCTCTAGTAGGTTCCTACTGTATTCCTTTATGCCTGTCTTATGCACGATCCAGCTTTCAAGCGGTGTCTTCTCCATAGCAGTTTTCCCAGCTTTCTTACCGATATAGGAATTTACCATTTGCATCGGTCAAGTTATATGCACAAAACGGTATCAGTTTACCCTCTGGACTTACAATATGGATGCAGCAGTCCTTTAACCTCTCCAAATTAACATTCCATACATCCTGAAAAGCCATGCCAGATATGCTAAAGGTATTATGTTGAATGTTATAAAGGATTTCATCCCAGCCCGTAGCTTCATTTTCCTTCTTGCCTTCTGTTTTTCTATACGACCAGTTCCTTGAGGTATAATCAATGCATTTTGAAACTCCATCTTCTGTTTGATCACTGCAGCAGCTGCTGGAAAAATTCGTGACATTCATGATATTGTTTTTTCCATTGATGATATAGCTTCCATTAAATGAACATAATGAATTTTCACTTCCGGTTGGCTTTAAGCTCTCTTTTGAAAATCTACCTTCCGTTTGCCGATCGATTTCATCGATTACTTCGGGAATGGTAATTCTATCCTTATCCTCTGGGACGAATGGTATTCTTCCAAAATAACTCACCGGCTGGAAATGAACCCCTCTTACGGCTGGACCATTATCTAAGGCAAAATCGATGATTTCACCGATATTATCTACGTTTACTCCAGGAACGACGGTAGGAACTAAAACAACGCCAATACTGTTCTTTTCACAATTTTCAATCGCCTTCCTTTTAATTTCCAGAAGCCTTTTGCCCCTTAGTTCTTTGTAAATAGAATCCTTCGTGCCATCAAACTGTAAAAATACAGAACTTAATCCAGCAGTCCTTAATTCCTTCACAAACTGTTCATCTTCGGCAATCCGTATTCCATTTGTATTCAGCTGGATAAAGGTAAAGCCCATTTCCGTACCAATCTTGATTATTTCAGGGAGATCGTCTCTAGTCGTAGGTTCTCCTCCAGAAATCTGGATACTGCACACACCCGATTGCTTTAACACAGATTCATAAAGAAATTTTATTTGTTCCAATGTTGGATCTTCTGCTTTACCTACCTCTGCATCTGCAAAACAGTACTTACAATTTAAATTGCAATTCTGCGTGACCTCGATCAATGCCACACATGTATATTGTCTGTGGTCACTGCAGATTCCACAGTCATAAGGGCAACCTTTCTCCACTTCTGTTTGTGGATCTATAATAAAAACCCTTCCCTTTTTGCGTACCCAGCTTTCCATTGGAATACTGCCTCTCCAAAC
This sequence comes from Bacillota bacterium, assembly GCA_030705665.1. The sequence continues at coordinate 7,892 of JAUZQA010000003.1, read as the reverse complement.
AAGACTCTTAAAGCTTCCATGTTCCGGACAAACCTTTTCCATGTAGTACTCTTGATCTTTCAACACGATGTTTGCAGCGATTTTATTCATGCAGACGGGGCACAAGCTCTCAGTTGTATTAATCATTGTTTCACTGCTCATACTTCTTCTCGATCTCCAAACTCAAAATCATACTCACTCAAAATTTCCTGAACCTTTACATAACATTTAATTAACATATCGCCGCATTTTGATAGCAGATCTTGATTGCTCTTATATTCCGCCATGCTGCATTCGCCAATAATATCCTTACATTCTGTACTGTCAAACTCATCTTCAAACCAATCTGTGTATTCAGCCACCATCTTGAAGAAATCAGGATGAGGCTGTTCGTTATCCTTTCCCTTTCCGGCATAGAGTCCTAAAATAGCAATTCCTCCGGTTAGCAACCCGCAGGTCATTTGCTTGCCGCCGATTCCCATGCACAACCCGTTTACAGCTTTCATTACATCCGGATTTTCAGTTTCTTCTGCATCCAATGCCATTTTCACCAATATTTGCGTACAACAGTACCCTGAGTTCCTAAGCTTAAATACTTGAAAAGACATGTCATCCATGATTAAATTCCCCTTTCTTGGCAATCATCAGAAAATATCCTGGCTTGCACCTTTTTAGCATTTCTTGAAATTTACATCCATCTGTACAGTCATCGGCCGATAGGTTCCAAAAAACGTCCATTGAACCATATGAAAATACTATTTTTACAAACAATTCTTTTAAAAGCTGACTGCAGTCCTCCAGATGCAAGATCTTAAAGCCAAGGCCTTCAAGTTTTTGCTTCAGCAAATCTAAATCATGAAGTCCTCTCATACAGCTATTAACTGACATTTTTTCCAGATCTGCTAAAGAGGCATGGTTTCTGGCATATACATCTGTTATTACAAACCAGCCCGATTGATTCAATACCCTACGTACTTCCTCCAGCGTTCTATCCAAATCATCCATGAGTGACAAAGTACATTCGGCAAAGACTGCGTCAAATTTCCCGGGCTCAAAAGGAATATTTTCACCAGTTCCAACAACAAAATCAGCATTTATATGCTCTTTTTTTGCGAGATCAAGTAATGTTTCCGATGGATCAATTCCCACAGCCTTTATGTTGCGGCTTTCATAAAGATAGCCAATCGTGGCGCCCATTCCGCAGCCCAGGTCAAGCACATCATGGTCCTCTGAAAGCTGAAAGAAATTCGCTGCCGCATCTGTAAGGCTGAATCCTCCAGGTCTCATGGTCTCCCCTAAGACCTTCCTCACATCATTACTTTCGTATGCATTAAAGCACTTCAAGCTATTTATCCTCCAGTCCCTTTTCCACCTCAAGCATCTTACCAAGTGCTAATTCTTCTTCAATAAAGACCTTCTTGCACTCAGGGCATTTCATCAGCTCTACTTCAAAATTTCCTCCCAAATAACGTACTTTAACCTTACTGAGTTCAAGATTTTTATTACACTTATCACATATCCAGTGTTTATGAGACTGCTTATTTTCTAGTTTCATATCTATTCCTCTACTATTTCCATTCTGTGGCTGTATACACTTTTGACGAGAATCTTGTCATCCTTTGGCTGATAGCTTACCCAATAAGTGACATTGGCAATTCTTCGGTTAGCCAGATAACTTTGATCCTCTGCATTGAAAAATCTTTCCTTATTCTTCTCTGCATACTCAATAACCTTTTGTATATCCTCCATCAGAATATATCGATCTTCCATTTTCTGCTGTACATCCTCAGGAATGATGAATGTAAAGTCACTGCTCATGAAGGCATCCATACCTGATTCTTCACCCCATAAATCCTTTAATAACTTTATTTTGAGCCCGGCTCTATTTTGATGTCTCTCGGAAAGTGTCGGCATTTTTTTATGTGAAATGCTGTCCATATCCTCTCCAAAAATCAAATCAAGAATGTGGTAAGTGCTTTTTCCTCCGTCGACAAAGAGATCCTTACACATTGCGCAATAGACAAGCATATCCTCGGAGCTCTCATTGATTCGGTCTGTTACGAAATCTTTAGCCTGGTCCCTGTTTGCATAATAGACAAGTCCTCCATAACCGCAGCATTTTGTCATTTCCCGTGAATATTTCAGTTCCTTTATTTCACAGCCTATAGATGACGCAATCTTTCTGATGCTCTCATGGATTTTTTGATTATGCCTTGTCGAACAGGCATCATGCACATTTAAAGCCTGTCCATGTTTAATAACGCTATTTTCAGGGACGCCATATCTTAAAAACATTTCCCATAAAGAAACGACAGGGATATCAGGTAAATATTTTTCAAAAATCTTGCTACAGCTTGAGCATGCCAGGATAAAGGTTGGCTTGCCTTTTTCTAGCCAAACGCTTCTGAAGCGTTCAACACTTTCCTTCATCAAATCCTGCCTTCCTGCCCAATCAGCAGGCGCCCCGCAACAACCCAGCATCAATCCAACGCCTTCTTTTATATGGGAGAGCAGATATTTGTATGCTTTTTCAACGTAATCAGGAGAAGAAGCTGAAAGCTGACAACCTGGATAAAACAGAAAATCTACCTGTTCCGTACCTGGTTCATCCTTCTTATAAACAGATTGTGCGTATTTTGAGAACGAAAGACGCGGATAGGTAAAGAGTTCCCTCTCCCGCTCGTTCCTCTTTTCCTCAGGAATTGGCGGTGGTGACTTGACGAGAAAAAAGCGGCTGCTGTTTGAGAATTCCATGTCCTTCAAAGCAAAATCATGTGCCGAAGGAGGCATCTTACCTCTTTCCACCATACTTTCTCTTGTCTCTTGAATGATGTCTTTCATACTAATATCCAGATGGCACTGTTCATTACATAAACCACACAAGGTGCATGAATTGATCATTTTATTTGCATAGCGCGTGCCCATGATCACATTTTCATTATTATTAATTTGCCTTGTATAATGTTTCGGATAAATATTGAATTTCTTCATATGACTGCAGGAATCAATACATTTTGTGCACCTGCACTTTAGACATCTTGCTGCCTCATACACCGCTTCCTCTTCGCGATAAACATCAGCATCTTTTACAAGCGGTGCTTTAGTTTCAAGATCATCAGTTTCATATTTAAGTGGTGTATCAAATGATCCTTCCCGCGCTCTCTCAGCAGTCATGGAAATCCCCTTAATATACCTCTCAATAGAGGCTGCAGCTCTCCTTCCAGAACTTACCGAAAAAATAATTGAATCATTTTTATTTAAAAGCTTTTCTTCAGCAAAAATGGATGAATCCTGTACCTGAAAAGTTTCCGGATTGATTTGCAGACTCTCTTCCCATTCGCCCGTGCCAAGGAAAACAGCATTATTTTCGTTGATAATCTCTTTTAATTCTTTATTACCGATTGGATTGTTTAAAATCACATCAATATCTAATTTTTTAAATACTTGAAGTTCTTCTTCTAAAATATGTTGGTCAAGGGTTATACCAACATAATCCCATAACCTTCCGCCAAGTTTGGCCGATTTTTCATAAATTGTAACCTTAAAACCCTTTTTATCTAGTTCAAAGGCAGCCGTAATCCCGCTAAGCCCGCCGCCAATGACAGCGACCTTATTTCCATTCTTCGGTACCGGTAATGTCTTTTTAGGGCGTGTGTACCCATAGGCTATGGCTGACTTCTCAAGCTCTGATATTCTAATAGCTCCGCCAGCTGCCTCTCTTACACAGACACTTTCGCAAGGATGGTCACATATCATGCCTAGCACCCTAGTAAAAGGCATTCTTTTTTCCAGCATTTTATATGCCTTTTTAAAATCTCCTTTTTCCAGCTCTGCTGCAAGTCCTCTGACATCCACGTGAATAGGACAAAAAGCGGTACATGCTGCAGGCTCGTCATAAATACATCTGTCACCGGTTTTCAGCAGTTTTTCAGTATCGATCGGGAAGACCTCCATATCAAAATATGGAATTGGAGATTTCCATAATGAAATAATCCTCCAATTCCATATTTATTAGTTTACATAATACATTTTTATCTTACATTTGCTAGTTCTTTCAGCCCTGCCAAAACTTTTTCAGGATATGCTGGAAGATGGGTAATACGCACTCCTGTAGCATGGTAGATCGCATTGATAATGGCAGCATGCGGTGCAGAAAGTGGCATTTCACCAGATCCGCCAGCACCAAACGCTCCGTGCGGTCTAGGAGTCTCTTGATGAATAATGACAATATCATCAGGTACATCCTTGATTTGCGGAATTCCTGCTCCGGTCAGAGTGCTATGCTTTTTATAGTCTTCAAAGTCCTCACTTAGGGCAATACCGATTCCTTGTACAAGACCGCCATAAAGTTGACCATCAAGTACTAGTTTATTCACAACTGTTCCACAGTCAGATACAATTGTCAGTTTTTCAACTTTTGTCTTGCCTGTTGTGGTATTAACAGCAACTTCTGCTAAAAGCACTCCATACATATAAACTGAGAATGGGTCTCCTTGACCTGTTTCGACATCACAGGCCGTACCAGGAGATGTCCATTTCCCTTCAAATCTTGGCGAAATACCAGCAGCAATCACTTCATCATAGCTCATGAACGTACCGTCTGCTTTTTTGATTCCTGCAAGTAAATTGTCACATGCAACTTTTATGGCATTACCTGTAACTGTATTCGAACGGCTTCCGCCAGCAGGTCCGCTGTTAGGAGTCTTTGTCATGTCATTCATGACTAATTTGATTTGCTCAGGCTTGATTCCCATTGGTCTTAAGGTTTCATGGGCAAAGGTCAGAGCTCCCATATCAGCGCCTTGTCCGTGGTCTTCCCATGAAACGCCAAGAGTAACACCAGTTGGGGTAATTTCTACCCATGCTTCTGATGAGTCTGCTCCGTCAAGTCCGCAGCCATATAGAAGCAGCGAAATACCAGCGCCATATTTAATTTCTCCGCCTTCTGCATTCTTAGCAGCTGCCTTCTCTTTGGCTTCCTTATAAAGAGGTCTCATTGTATCAAGCGCTTGCGGCAATGCAATTACATCAGGTGCACAGCCGGTTGGTGTTGTTGAACCTTCTCTATAGACATTGATATATCTGAATTCTAATGGATCCATTCCTATTTTTTCTGCCAATTCATCAATTAAAACTTCTGATGAGAACAAGCTTTGCGGTGAACCATATCCCCTGAATGCTGAACCCCAGACATGGTTTGTGGCAACCGTTCTTCCTTCTCCTCTGATATTTGGAATATCATAACCTGCTCCGATAAATTGTGTTCCCCTCATAGTGAGAAGGTCACCGAATTCAGAGTATGGACCATGATCGACAGTCCAGTCAGATTCCATTACTTTAATCTTTCCATCTTTGTCAGCACCCATTTTTACGTTGACAAAGAAAGGAGATCTTTTGCCTGTATAGGTCATTTGTTGGTACATGTTAAACTCAAGGAATACTGGTCTTCCAGTAACGAGTGCTGCAACACCGAGCAATGCTTCATTCGTTGGGCTGAATTTATACCCAAAAGTGGCTCCCGCATTATTCTGTACCAATGCTAATTTTTCCAAAGGAATCCCAATGCCGTCTGCAATCATCAAGGCATGAAGATGAATTCCAATACTCTTTGAATGAACGATTAACCTTCCATCTTCGTCCATGTAGGCAAATCCAACATCCGGCTCAAGAACAAGGTGTGGCTGTCTTTGAATATAGAAATCGTCCTCAACCACATATGGAAGGCTTTCCAATAAAGGTTCAGTCTCATCACCTTTAACCAGATTTGTTTCAAAATACACATTCGGAGTTCCTGGATGGATTTCAATTGCATCTTCTGCCATGGCTGCGGGTGCACTCATGTATGCAGGTAATTCTTCCAATTCAACTTTAACTTTTAATGCTGCCTGTTCAGCTTGATAAGGTGTATCTGCAAGAACCGCTGCAACTGCATCTCCAAACTGGAAGACCTTTTTATCATTTAGAATTGGTCTTTCTAAGCCGTTTCCTTTGTTCTGCGGGAATGCTAGCCCGTTAATTCTATTTGTTCCTGGAACATCTTTATATGTTAACACTTTGAATACTCCAGGCATTTTCTCAGCCTCAGAAGTATCGATAGAAATAATATTCGCATGAGGTACTTTTGCTTGTACGAGCTTAATATGTAGTGTATTTTCAGGGAGCTTCAATCCCAAATCTGCACCATAATCCCAAGTTCCAGTTACTTTTGCAACTGCAGACGGACGAACTGCTTCTGATCCCATCAAAGAATCGCCATCTTTAAGTTGGAACCATAAATCTTCTTTCCTTATGTCGCCTCTCATTAGTGCGGCAGCATCCATAACGGCATCAACTAAAGGTTTGTAACCTGTACATCTACAAACGTTTTTGTTTTTTTGGAACCAGTTTCTTACTTCTTCTCTCGTTGGATTTACATTTTCATCCAACAATGCTTTTGCAGATACAATAAATCCCGGAGTACAAAAACCGCATTGAGCAGCTCCGTGTATCATCCATGCAAGCTGAAGCGGATGTAGGTTTTCTTTTGAGCCTACACCTTCAATGGTAATAATTTCAGCATCATCAGGAACCTTCTTCATTCTTTGGATACATGCTTTTGTTACCCTGCCATTAAGGATGACCGTACATGTACCGCACTCTCCGTTCCCGCAGCCAACTTTTGTGCCAGTAAGCTGAACTTGTTTTCTAATAACTTCTGCCAATGATGCGTTAGGGTCTACCACAACAGATCTTTGAATCCCATTTACATACAATGTCTTTTTTAACATCTCGTACCTCCTGAATCGTATCTTCTAATTGAATTTTAGTACGGACAATCTTAAAAAATATGCATTTATGAATCTGAAATCACTCAGTATAGCGTTTTTCTTACTTCATATCCGCTCCTTTCAAGTTGTAAGATTCTATACTAAATTTAAGTACAGGCCTTTTTTAAAAATCTTGTTTTTCCACAAATGTAAGCGCTATCTCTTTTTCGTAAAATAATGATGTATAAGCGTTTTGAATTGAAAAATTATCAAGCATTGTTAAGTTCCATTTAGTTTCATTACGACTTATTAAGTTTTATCAGGTTTCATGTAATCTTGTTTATTTTTTCACAATAATTAAAAAATGTAAGCGACTTATATCTCAGCCTTTAAAAACTTTTTAAGCATTTCACAAAATTTTCATTTTTTTGTCAAATTAATTGTCCTTTTACGAAATAATATTGGTTTCAATATGTATGAATCAGCTTATATCCCCTTATTTTTTCTTTTAAATTAAAATTTGAAAATATTATATTTATAAAATTATTATTCTTTTTTAAAAATCATCGTGCTATAATATCCGCTGTAAACGCTCTCCTTTTGTACTATTTTCTATTTTGATTAAAGGATGGTAATACTTGTGCAAAAAAATATATTAAAAGTAGAAGATGCTATCGGGAAAATTCTTTGTCATGATATTACTAAAATTGTAAAAGATGAGTTTAAAGGCCGGCTCTTTAAAAAAGGACATGTGATTAGGGAATGTGATGTTGATCCTCTTAGATCAGCGGGAAAAAATAATATATATGTGCTTGAATTGGAAGATGATGAGGTACACGAAGATTCAGCCGGTACACGTCTTGGAGCGGCAGCTGCAGGTAACGGTGTTATTATAACCGAGCCAAAGGAGAGCAGAGTAAACCTTATTTCAAATCGAAAGGGTGTCCTAAAAGTACAACATCAACTTCTTAGGGAAGTCAATTCCCTTCCGAACATCGTGTTGTCAACACTTCCAACAAATTCTGTTGTTTCCGAAGGTGATATGGTTGCCGCAACTAAAGTAATTCCGCTTTCAATAAAAGAGGATGTATTAAAACAAGCTGAAGAAATTATGAAGATGGCTCCTGTCATTCAAGTAATACCGCTGGTAAAAAAACATGTAAGTGT